>JBDRSI010000092.1:0-4459 GCA_043825055.1 Verrucomicrobiota bacterium | reverse complement strand
AGTTTGCGCCGAAAAACCTGTTGGAACCGGCCCCGTAATTTTTTATTTTTTGTTTGACACAGTGGCATTGGGGTCGTAGATTAATACGAAAGGAATAATAGTGTTACCATGATCACGCGTTTTTCCACCGCCCTGGAGCCGGACCTGCTGGACGCCTTTGACTTGTTTCTCACCCGGCATGGCTACCAGAACCGTTCAGAAGCCGTGCGCGACCTGATTCGCAAGGAAATGATGGACGAACAATGGCGTAGCGCGCGAGGCAGTGTGGTTGGCGTGATCTCCTTGGCCTATGCACATCAACAGCATAAATTACAGGATCATTTGACCGATCTGCAGCACGAGGACCACGACTTGATCCTCAGCACAACCCACGTCCACCTGGACCACGACAACTGTTTGGAGGTCATCATGGTCCGCGGTCCCGCGTCGCGGGTCAAGACTCTGGCCGATCGCCTGATCGCCCTGCGGGGCGTCAAGCACGGCGGCCTGACAATCACCGCCTCCGGCCAGGCATCGAAATAATGCGCTATACTGTTGCTGTATTTTTTTAGTCAATTGGTAATACTAATTTATAAATCGTATTATGGCGCCGCCCAGGGCGGCCGGAAAGGAGCAACGATGTTTTTCGCCTAAATGCATTACTTGTTGTTTATCAGTAAGATACGTAATTATTAACGTTTTAGTTTCAAAGGAGTTTAAGTCATGAGAATACGCGCAGAAGTCGAAGTTTTGATGGCAGTCGTGGTGTTGGCGTCAAGCGTTGCCTTTGCCGGCCGGCCGTTGATCATTGACGACGCCGACCCGCTGGACTTCAAAAAATTCAAAGCCGAGGGCGGCACCTGGTATGAGAAGGATTCCGGTTGTAAGCACTGGGATTTTCCTTTCGGTGTGGCGGCCGGCATTTTTCCCTCTCTGGAGCTCGGCGCCGGTTTCGGAGGTCAATTTGAGGAACGGACCGAAATTGACGAAACAATCGGCGAGGAATGCACCCATTCCGAAAGCGGGATCGGGGACCTGACCCTTGTCGCTAAATGGCAATTTTGGGGCGAATCGACGTGGTTGCCCCGCCAGGCCATAGTCCCCGCAGTCAAGTTCCCCACGTCCGACAAAGACAAAGGATTGGGAAGCGGCAAGACGGATTACGATCTTACCTGGATTGCCTCCAAGTCCTTTGACGAAAAGGCAGGTGCGCATATCAACCTCGGTTATTCCTGGATCGGCGAGCCGGCGGACGAGGACGCGGGCGATATTTTGCACTACGGTCTGGCGCTCGATTACCGGATCGTTGACGCACTGCAGTGGGTGGGCGAGGTGTTTGCCGAAAAGGAATTACGGAGTGGGACCGACACCATCGTTATGTTTAATACGGGATTGCGCCTAAGTCCCGCCGAGGGCCTGACCTTCGACATTGCGGCGGGTTCGCGCCTCGCCGGCGACGCGCCGGACTTGATCGCGACGGCCGGTCTGACCTGGGAATTCGGATTTGCGAAGGAAGAAAGCAAGTAGTAGAAACCAAACAAATATAGGAGACGTAACATGCATATGGCCGATGCCTTGATTAACCCCGCCGTTGGCGGGACGATGTGGATCATAACCGCCGGGCTGATCGCCTGGTGCGCACGCAAAGTCAAACAGACCATGAACGACAAACTGGTCCCGATGATGGGCGTGCTCGGCGCGTTCATCTTTGCGGCAATGATGATCAATTTCTCGATCCCCGGCACGGGCTCGAGCGGACACTTGGGAGGCGGACTGATTCTGACGATCCTGCTGGGGCCTTACGCCGCCTTTCTTGTGATCTCGTCGGTTTTGGTAGTGCAGGCCTTTTTCTTTGCCGATGGGGGCTTGCTGGCGCTGGGCTGTAACATCTTTAACCTCGGATTTTTTCCCGCGTTTATCGCCTATCCGTTCATTTATCGCGTGATTGCCCGGGATGAATACGGCACACTACGCGCATGGATTGCCGCAATTGTCGCCGCCGTCGTGGGCCTGCAACTGGGCGCGTTGAGCGTCGTGCTGGAGACCAAGGCCTCCGGCATCTCAGAGTTGCCGTTCGGCGCATTTATTCTGCTGATGCAGCCCATTCATCTGGCCATCGGCATCGTGGAAGGCCTGGCAACGGCCGCGGTGGTTGCGTTTGTCGCCCGCGTCCGGCCGGAAGCCCTGTTCCCGGAGCAAGCAGCCATGGAACCTCGGAACAGCATGCGGCCGGTCTTGATCGGTCTATTGATTGCCACCGCGATTGCCGGTGGGGCCGCAAGCTGGTTTGCCTCGACACATCCCGACGGATTGGAATGGTCCATCGCCAAGGTCTCTGGTAAAGAAGAGGTCTCCGGCACGGAAGACAACTTGCACAAGGGCTTGCTCCAGTTACAGAAAAAAACCGCCTTCCTGCCGGACTATGGTTTTAAATCCACGGGAACCGAAGCCGCTCCTGCGGAGAACACTGCGTCCGAGCCTGAGCAATGGCCCGCCATCAGCGCCGGAACATCCGTATCGGGTATTGTGGGCGGCCTGATCACCCTGGGATTGGCTGGCCTTATCGGTTTTGCCTTGAAAGCGCGCCGCGCGGGAGTATAGGCTATTCCGGATTTCTTAAATGCTCCGGAGCGGAGGTTTGTCATCCTGAGCGGAGTGAAGGATCTCCAGAATGGGATTAGGACAATGGCTCGAAATTGGCCGCATGGATGAACTGGGGCGCCTGGACACGCCCGTGCATCGTCTTGATGCGCGGGCCAAGGTCATCACAACCCTTGTTTTCATCGTCGTCGTCATGTCGTTCCCGCGTTATGAAGTGTCCGCACTAATGCCTTTTTTCCTCTATCCATTCGCGCTCATTGCGTTGGGCCGCATCCCGAGCGGTTATATTTTACGGAAAATCATGCTGGCCTCGCCATTTGCGCTGTTCATTGGCATGTTCAATCCTTTGCTGGACCACCAGACGGTTGCCAGCATCGGGGCGTGGAGCATTTCCGGCGGCTGGCTTTCGTTCACCTCGATTATGCTTCGCTTCTTTTTGACGGTCAGCGCGGCCCTGGCACTGATAGCCTGCACCGGCATTCACCGGCTTGGCGCGGGCTTGGAACGAATGTGTGTGCCGCGGGTGTTTGTCGTCCAACTGCTGTTTCTCTACCGCTACCTGTTTGTTGTTGCCGATGAAGGCGCCCGGATGATGCACAGTCTGGAACTCCGTTCCGCCGGGCCGCGGTCCTTGCGCTTGCGCGTGTATGGCTCGCTCGTAGGGCATCTGCTCCTGCGCTCCATGGATCGCGCGGATCGCGTCTATCGCGCCATGGTAGCCCGCGGGTTCAACGGCGAGATCCGGGTTTTGCGCCAAACTTCATTTCGGTGGACCGACTGGGCTTTTACAGGAGGTTGGACGGCATTTTTTGCCGTGGCTCGCATGTGGAACCTTGCCGATGCCTTGGGACGTATGTTGACAGGAGGCGGTTCATGAGCCACCACCTCGTTGAAGTCCGCGACTTGCACTTCGCCTATCCCGACGGCACTGATGCGCTGAGAGGCGTTTCCTTCCGGATCACGCATGGCGAATCGGTGGCCCTGGTCGGGGCCAACGGGGCCGGCAAATCCACCCTGCTCCTGCATCTTAACGGTTATCTGACGCCCACGCGCGGTGAAGTCCGCATCGGCGAGACGCCGCTGGTCCGTGAAACTGTGGCCGCCGTGCGCCGCGCGGTCGGCATGGTCTTTCAAGACCCGGATGATCAGCTCTTCATGCCGACCGTGTTCGAGGATGTTGCGTTCGGCCCTTTAAATGCCGGCCTGCCGCCGGATGAAATTGAACATCGCGTCGTCTCGGCGCTGGAGCGGGTGGGCATGACTCATCTAAGAGATCGCCCACCTTACCGGCTCTCGGCGGGCGAGAAACGCGCTGTGGCCATCGCCACGGTGCTGGCCATGTCACCCGACGTTCTGGTCATGGACGAGCCCTCCTCTCATCTCGATCCACGCGGCCGTCGGCGCCTGATCGAACTGCTCAAGTCATTCAAGCACACCAAAATTATTGCCACCCACGATCTTGAGCTTGTCGTCGAGTTATGTTCCCGTGTGATCGTGCTTGACGATGGCCGGGTGGTGGCAGAAGGGCAAACCGTTGAACTATTGAACGACGAAGCCCTTATGCTGGCCCACGGCCTCGAACGCCCGCACAGCCTGCGGCACATCCATCCGCATGGAAAATAAAAAGCGCTCCCATCACAACAGATTTAAACGATTCGATTTTCCATCATAAAGACTGTCTCTTGTGCAAGCGCCTCAATACATAGCGCACGGTCCCAACCGGTAGCGCCAAGGCCAGGATGGCACACGCGGCAACACAAATGGTCTGATTGGTCGGTAAGTCCGCCGTGAAAGAGGCGTAGAGACCGATCAGCGTTGCCGCCATGGCCGCCATGACGGCCAGGATCATCACGAGCCACAATCGGCGGGACAAGATCAA
>JBDRSI010000091.1:0-5747 GCA_043825055.1 Verrucomicrobiota bacterium | reverse complement strand
TCCGGTGCGCCAAGAAAGGCGCACTCAACTTGTTGAATGAAAGGATTCAACCATGTAATTGCCTGTATGACATGTAGTGACCTTGGCCGGGTAAGCGGCAACGCCGAACCGGAAGCCCAAGGAAGCAAACGCCCGAGCCGTAATGCGAAAGCGTGAACCGGAAAGAACCTCGTTACACGAAACACGCAGGCGGTCAGCCATTCGGAGAAGGTGAAGCCTAATACTGACGGGATAGGTAACAGGCATGAACCGTTGGGCCTGCCGGGGTCAAAGCGGACAGCACGGGCGGACAGTTGAGTGACGCAACTTGGGAGGCCCCGCTGGGCGGTGGAAACATCAACCGGTGCCTGGAAACCATAACAGGCATCGGGTCTGGACGGGGTGTCAGAGAGGCTCGTAGTAGCGAAGAAGCGCGTAATGAGCGCGGAGCGAAGGGGCCTTACTGGAAGACACGCGGAGTCAGAGGGAAGGAGGTCTGATTGAATGAGATAGCATCCCATTCCAAGACAGGGCCAGTGAGCAGGGACAAGAACCTGCCGCCGGAACTCTCCCGACTGAGACAGAAGCTGGGTCAGAAAGCCAAGCAGGAACCGCAGTTCCGCTTTTACACGCTGTATGGGCGGATTATGGATCAGGCCACGCTGAAGGCGGCGTGGGAGCGGGTGCGCGCCAATGGCGGGGCGCCCGGAATGGATGGAGTGAGCATCGAGCAGGTGGAGCAGACGGCGGAAGGTGTGATGGGATTTCTGGAGCAAATTCGGAAAGAACTTCATGCCAAGACGTATCGGCCTGACGCCGTGCGACGGGTGTATATCCCGAAGCCGGATGGACGTGAGCGACCGTTGGGAATACCGACGGTGCGTGATCGAGTTGTGCAAACGGCGGTATTGCTGATTCTGGAGCCGATCTTCGAAGCTGACTTTGAGGATTGCTCGTATGGATTCCGGCCAGGCCGCTCGGCGCACGACGCGTTGGAAGAAGTCCGGCAAAGCATTGCGGCAGGATTGAAAACGATCTATGACGCCGATCTGCAAGGGTATTTCGACTCGATCCCGCACGACAAGTTGATAGCATGTGTGCGGATGCGGGTGGTGGATCGGTCGGTATTGCGGTTGATCCGGCTGTGGTTGCGCGCGCCGGTGGTGGAGCCGTCGAAGCAAAAAGGCGGCAAGCCAACGGTTAAACGCAATGATAAAGGAACACCGCAAGGAGGGGTGATCTCGCCTCTGCTGGCCAACATCTACCTGCACTGGTTTGACAAGGTCTTTTATCGCGCGGATGGCCCGGCCCAATGGGCCAAGGCCAAGTTGGTCCGATACGCGGATGACTTTGTGATTCTGGCGAAATATCAGGGAGAGGCATTGACTCGGTTTGTGGAAATGAAGCTGGAAGGATGGCTGGGACTGACACTCAACCGGACGAAGACCCGGATTGTGGATTTGAAAGAAGCCGGGGCGAGTCTGGACTTCTTGGGATATACGTTCCGCTACGATCGGGACTTGCAGGGCAGGAACCATCGGTACCTGAACCTGACGCCGTCGAAGAAAGCCATTTTGAAGGCCAAAGCGCGGATACGGGAATTGACGGGGCCAGCCCAATGCTGGAAGCCCCCGAAAGCCCTCATTCTGGAGATCAATCGGTATCTGGAAGGCTGGGCGCAATATTTCCGGCGGGGATATCCCCGGAGCGCGTTCCGCACGCTGAACGGTTATGTGTGTCTGCGATTGAGTCGGCACATGCATCGCCGCAGTCAACGACCATGGCGTCCGCCGGAGGACGTAACCGCCTATGCCCAGTTTCATCGCTTGGGACTGATTTATCTGTAAATTTCTGTGCATGCTTATGATGACTGTTTCCAGGAAAGCCGGATGCGGGAAATCCGCACGTCCGGTTTGACGAGGGAGAGGGAGGCCACTGGTCCCCTCTCTACTCTATTGGTGAGTCGGTCCCTTTGCGCATCGCCCCGGATCCAGGCTTTGATGTCGTGCGGCAGGCCACCCACTTCCACCAGCGTGCATACGGTGTTTCCCGTTTCAGATGGGATGGTAACCGTGTCGCCGGGCCGGTGGCCCGTGACGGCCTCCCCGAATTTACATTGCGAGGCAAGAATGCCGCGGGTCTCGTCGCTGTCCCATTCGCCCAGGATATAGTAAGTATTCATTTGTCCATCCGCATGGCGCAGGGTCACGCGGGTGCCCGGGCCCGCCACCGTGGTCGGGAACTGCTCGAAGTCCGTGCTCTTGACGCCGGCCAGCTGGCTTTCCAGATCGGATTGCCGACGCATGAGAATGCCCTGCATTTCCTTGGCCGATTTGTATTCGAAATTCTCGCGCAGGTCGCCGAAACTGCGGGCCACGGCAATGTCCTGGCTGTTTTTGGGAATATCCTGGGTGACGATCCTGGTCAACAGCGCCTGGCGTTCCCGATAACTACGCAGGGAGGTTAGCCGCGTGGCGGGCGCCGGGGCGACCGTTGCCTCATCCTGCAGGGCCGTGCTCAACTCGGGATACAGCTTCAGAATGCGGGCAAGGATGGCCCTGCGGTCAATCGCCGCCCAGGCGGTCGAATGTTTCAGGCGACGCATGAAATCGTGGCGCTGACCGGCGCTCATGGAATCAATGGCCGTTTTCAGCCACTGCGGCTGTTCGAACAGGGCGCGCAGTTGATGCTTTGCTTTCAGCCGCTCGCCCGTTGCGTCGCGTGCTTCCAGGAGGGAGAGCGCTTCCATGGCCAGATTGCCCGCCGTGCTGATGCCGTTAGCCTCGGCCAGGTCCGCGCGCCGGCACAGCCAATAAACCATTTCACAGCTGGAGCGGTCGGCGCCGATCAGTTCGCGCATAGTTGCAAGGACCCGCGGCATCTGGCCGGCAGCCTGCAGGTATTCGATCATTTCCGCCAGGGCCGAGGATGCCATCTCCGGCAGAAGGCGAAAAAACAAGTCCAGCGCGTTCGCGCCGCCGATTTCGTGCACAAAAGCAAAAAAAGACCGCAAGCGGCGGGCCGGCAAATCGCGCAGGGTGTCGAGAAATACCGTGTCCTGCAGAAATTGAGAGGCATAATCATGGATATCCAGGCGGCGCCAGGCAATGCCCAGTTCGCGGCCCAGCATGCTGGCCTGCGCCGCCTGGCCCCAATGGAGCTTGCTCGCGCCGAGCATCACAAACGCCAGCCGGTCTTCCACTGCTTCGCGCAGTTCGTTGTTTTGGGCGTCGGCGGTCAGGGCCGTTTGCATGTCCTCCACCAGCTTGAGAATATGGTTGAAATCCCGTTCCTCGCGGAGGGTTTTCAGCCAGGCGGTGTCATAACTCCTGGCCTTTTCCAGCAGGCGCACCGGGTCGGTGCGTTTGGAGGGAAATTCCACGAGCGGGTTCTGCTTGAGCTGTTTGCGGGCGGCGTCCCAAAACTTCTTCCAAGCTTCGGCGCTCATCACGAGTCCGATCATCAACTCCTGGAGCCGCACGGCGCTCATCGGCCCGAAACTGCGCAGGGCGCAGATGATGACACCGCCGGGGTCCTTGGCAAGCCAGTCAGTAAAAGCCTGGCCGTCCCGATGCCGGCGTGCCAGGAGGTGGTCATCATCCAGCAAGGCAAGCGTTTCGGCGGCATAGGCCAGGGCCATGCGATGGGCTTTTTTCTTTTCGAAGTTAATCACGACCTGATGGGCGTAAGCATCCAGTTCCGCCACGGTGCCGAATCCCCAGGTCTTTTCGTAGCAGAGTGCCTCCGGGCGCAACCGGCGCAGGAGCGCAAAGCGTCGCAGGCATTCCGTGGCCGGCAGGTTCTTGTTGAAGCCGGCATGGGGAATCAGCGCCAATGCTGCGTGGTCCTTTTGAAAAAACGCAATGAGGTGTTTTGCGCAAGTTGCGGCAAACGGCGGATCTTCGGTATGCCATGCGGCCTGCAAGCCCAGCAGGGCCAACAGCGCGGCTTCGTCGCGCCGGGCGGCAAGCGTTTCGAACAGCAGGTCGGCGCCGCTTTCCGCCCGGTCCGCATGCCCGGCGGCGTGCAGTTGATTCAGGACGGCGCCAAATGACTGGATTGGGATGGCCGGGTTCTGGACATTGGCCAACAGCCATTCCTCCTGGGCTTCGATGCTTTCTCCCGGCGCGTCAGCTGGTTGTGCTTCAGGCATAGGTTTCCTTGTGCAAGTATGATTTCTCGTTTCCGGCAGTGTGATCGAATTCGACACACGGTAGCATCGGGCTTCGCGCCGCGCCACGCCCGAGTTATCACTGACGCGGAAATCAACGATTTCTGGTTCTCCAGCCGAACATTGACCACCGCGAACAACTCCATATTTGTAGCGTCCAATTCTACCACTTCTTCCGAACCGGAATATGCTTGACCAGCAGCGCCTCCTTGATCTGCCGGATCGTGTAGGCGCCCGTATGAATCATGCCGGCAATAATGGCGGCATCCGCGCACCCGGTTGTGAATACCGCTGCCAGGTGGTCGGGAGTTCCGGCGCCGCCGGAAGCGACGACCGGGATGCAAACCTGGGTGGCAATCAGCCTCGTCAGGGTCAATTCAAAGCCCTGCCGGGTGCCGTCCGCGTCCACCGAGTTAACGACGATTTCGCCGGCGCCCAGTTCCTCCGCGCGCCGGGCCCAGAAGAGCGCATCCAGTCCCGTGCGTTCCCGAAACCCGCGGATCGTGATTTCATAGCCGCTGGGGAAGCGCGGATCTCCGGGCGTCTTGACCGGGTCCATGCCCAGCACGATGCATTGCGAGCCAAAGGCTTTGGCGCCCTCGGCAATGAGGGCCGGGTTTTGGACGGCCAGGGAGTTGAGCGAAATTTTTTCCGCGCCGGCCTGAAGCACGCGCGCCATATCGGCGAGACTGGTAATCCCGCCGCCGACGGCGAAAGGGATATGGATGGCACGGGCCACGGCCGTGACCATCTGGATGTCAATGGGCCGGTGTTCGGCGGATGCGGTGATGTCGTAGAACACCAGCTCGTCGCATCCGCCCTCGCTATAGGCCGCCGCCATGTCCACGGGGTCGCCCAGTGCCACGTTGTTCTGGAACCGAACCCCCTTGGTGACCTTGCCGCCCAAGACATCCAGGCATGGAATAATACGTTTCGTCAGCATGATTCAATGGCCGCTTATGGGTTGTTAGCCAGTTCAAAATTTTCCGCAGGATCAAGTATTTCCGTGTGCCCAAACCTTGCCGCGCAGGCTCCAGATCAAAAAAAATAAACATTAGGCCAAACGACAATGCGAATCAAGATCTTTGCGTGTGCTTTTGTATGTGCTCTTGGCATGCGTGGAAGGCGCCGATGCCAAGGGGTGACCCCGATGCCGTGCAAATCGGGTGGAATTGACTGCCAAGCTCGCTCTTGATCGCTCGGTTATCGTGTGGTAGTCTCTTGGCATGGATGAGATGATACAAGATGTACGGGACATTGAAGCGACGCCGGATTTGTTGGAACGGGCGCTGAAACTGGCAGGTTTGGTAACCCGCCTTTTCCGCGAGGCAGGTTGGGATCTGGTTGTGGTCGGCGGTTCGGCCGTCGAGTTCTTTACGGAGGGATCGTATATGTCCGGAGATATTGATCTCTGCCGGCGGACTTTAGCCCCGATTCCACTGCGTCGTGCTCAGGACCTGATGGGGCGAATAGGCGCAACGGGGGGACCCCGAAGTTGGAAGGCGGCCGGACTTTTTGTTGATATTCTTGGGCTTCTTGAGAATGAAGCCACCACACCTTGCCGAACGATCACCACGCCTTATGGAACGATCAATGT
>JBDRSI010000090.1:0-9194 GCA_043825055.1 Verrucomicrobiota bacterium | reverse complement strand
GCAACACTTCCGCCACGAGGTAGTGATAAGTCAGCAGTTCGTCAATCCCCCACAGCAAGAGCGGACCCATGCCAGGATCAAAGAGATGCGTGTGAATGTCGGTGACCGGCGTTTGGGCAAACACGGAAGAGACCGTTGCTTGAAGATTCATGACATTATTCTTTTCCAGTAACTATTCACCACGGATTACACGGATAAAGACGAGTGATTGTCATTCCCGCAGAAGCGGGAATCCAGAAAATTCGAGACTGGATTCCCATTTTCATGGGAATGACAGAAATCAGTGTTATTCGTGATATCCGTGGTAAATTCAGAATGCAGAAATCGGACAATTCTGCATTCTTCATTCTGCATTCTGCATTTCCTGATCAATCGCTTCCTCGAACACCTGGAGCGATTCGCGCAGGGCATCCTCGGTGATCGTCAGCGGCGGGGCGATCTTCAGACATTCGCCGCCAATCCCGACCGGCGCAAACATGAGCAGACCCTTCTGCAAGCAGGCCACATTAATTTTCGTAGCCAGGCCCGCATCGGGCTCTTTCGTCCCCGGCTTCACCACCTGGATGCCGGCCACCAGGCCTTTGCCCTGCGCACAGCCCAGCACGGACGGATACTTTTTCCGGATGCGATGCACTTCCGGCACCAGGATTTTACCCAGCCTGGCAGCATGGGCCACCAGGCGTTCTTTCTGAATGAGCTTCAGGTTGGCAATGGCCGCCACCACCGGCAGGGGCGAGCCGGAATGCGTGGAGGTCATGGAACCGGGCGCATACAGCCCCTGAATATCTTTCCGGCCGATCACCGCCGCAATGGGCAAAGAGGAGGAAATGCCCTTGCCGCAGGCAATCAGGTCGGGCTTGACGCCGTAATGCTCAAAGCAAAACATTTTGCCGGTGCGCCCGAAACCCGCCTGCACTTCGTCAAAGGTCATAATAATGTCATGCTCGCGGCAAAACGCCTCCATTTTTCGGGCATACTTCACCGGCAGGAAGTCGGGGCCGACGCCCTGATAACTTTCGGTGATCACGCCCGCGATATCCTTGAAGATGACGCCCTTATTTTTAAGCGTTTTAATAAACAGATCGAACGAGGTGTCCTCGTTCTTGTAACCGTCCGGGAAGGGAACCTGCACAAAGGAGGGGTCCAACCGTCCCAGCCACTTTTTTTGTTTTTGCATGCCGCCGGCCAGTTGCGCGCCCATGGTGCGGCCGTGGAACGCGTTCTGGAAGGAAATGATATAACGCTTCTGCATCCCGTATTTTTCCACGGCATAGGTCTTGGCCATCTTGATGCAGTTTTCGGTGGCTTCACTGCCGGTGCTGAGCAGGAACACGCTGTAGTTCTTCGGGTCCGGCGAGAGCGCTTGCAGCATCGTCGTCAGTTCGGCCCGCTTCTCGTGCACGAATACGTAGGCGGCCAGCAGGCCCTGCTCAATCTCGTCCTTGAGCGCTCTGGCAATTTCCTTGCGGCCGTGGCCGGCATTGGCAATCAGCACGCCCGAGGACCAGTCAATCCAGCGGTTGCCCCATTTGTCGCTGACAATGAAATTATCGGCCTTGTGCCAGATGATCGGGGGCTGACCGGCCATGGAGCGGGGCTCCGACTGTTGCAGTTTTTTAAAGATCGGCAGGGACTGCGGCACCGGTATGCTGGTCTTGATCGTGCGGTATTTGGTGTGCACTTTCGGAACGCTGACGGGCGTCAAATCATACGTAGCCATGGGAATCCTTTTTTGATAGTTTCATCTCCACCCTGATTTCGAATTTCCAGTTTCAAATTTCAAGCCGTAAACGGCTGACACAATTCCACATGCGGCTTGGCGCCGTATAGAATGCGGACCCGGTCGCCATCGTGCAGAATGGACATCCGGGCGGCTTCCACCACGAGTTCGTTGATGGAACTGTTGGCCGGCGTGGCAATGAGGCCCTTGCGATCAACCGCCTGGATGATTTCACGCCGCTTGGCCAGGGCCGGAGCAGCGCCCAGGCCCGTCACCTCATTCTCCATGCGATGGATGGTACTGATTGTGGCGGCAACGGAATCAAATCCGTATCCGATCGGCTTAAAGCCCTCGCCCTCCCACGGTACCAGCCGGTAAAAATCCGGGTTGATGTAATTGTAATGCGAAGAGGCACAGCCGATGCCTTCCAGGTAGCTGTGCACTACGCCGCGGAACTGGTCGTCATGCAGGATCATGCCGGTCTTACCTTTGCCTTCGCAGAACATCGTCAGGCACTGCTCGTTACTACCGGCGCCGTCATCCGGGTAGCCCAGGCCGTCGGTTACCGAGAGGATCGCGCCGTTTTCAAAGTGCACGCGGCCATTAGCCCACATAAATCCCTCGTTGCCGTTCGGGAACTTACCCTTAACGCCTGCCACGGAAACCTCGACCGGCTTCAGGCCGGTGATGAAAAATACCAGGTCTACGTAATGACAGCCGACATATACAAACGGATCAGTCTTGTCCACCGTGAACCAGTTCTGAAAATTGGAGAACCGGTAGTAGTAAGGTTCAATCATCTTGGCTTCGCCCATGACGAACTCGCCGAAATGGCCGAGACCATACTGCCGCCTGGCAATCAGCGAGCGGCGATCAAACCGCTTGTGATACTCGACGCCCACAAACAGACCCCGTTCCAGCGCCAGTTTTTCGATTTCCACCGCCTGCTCGTGCTTGAGCACCAGGGGCTTCACGCACAGCACGTTCTGATTGGCCAGCAGAGCCTCCTTGACCACCGGATAATGGAACTGGTCCGGCATGGCCACCACTGCGGCCTGACGCGGCGGCATCTTGGCCAAAACCTGCTTGAAGAGATCCGGAAAATTCTTGTCCGGCGCTTCGGTCAAGGCCGGATAAGGGGTAAAACTCTGTCCGGGAAATGCCTGGCAGATTTCCGGCGATTCCTTGAGCGTTTTCAGCGGCGGCGTGTTGAGCGCGCAGATGCTGATTTTGCCCACCACGCCCGTGCGCTGGAGCTGATAGATGGACGGCAGAATCAGGTCGTGCGTGATCATGCCGCCGCCGATAATCGTGACATCAACAGATTTCATGGCTTCCTTTTGGCTCAGTTAGATGACAAACGAACAAGGGACTAACTTATTACATTCCCACGGAATGTCAACTGGCTTCGACAAATATGTCGTTCGATTAATAAAGCTTGCCAGCCTTGGCCGGCTTCCATCATTATGGAACTTGAATTGAATATTGCACACGGTGCAATATTCAGGTATCACACCATCATCATGAAAATCGCCACGTTCAACGTTAATTCAATCCGCGCGCGGATAACGGCCGTTAGCAACTGGCTGGCTAAAAACAAGCCGGATGTCCTGTGCCTCCAGGAAACCAAGGTGCCGGACCAGGATTTCCCGGTGACGGCATTCACCGATTTCGGTTACCAGGTCGTTTTTCGGGGTGAGAAGTCGTATAACGGTGTTGCGATTCTATCCAAAGCCAAGCCGGCCAATGTGCAGTTCGGTCTGGATGACGGCCAATCACCGGACGAAACCCGGCTGGTCACGGCCAAGTTCGGACCTGTCCAGGTGGTCAATACCTACGTCCCCCAGGGCCGCAACATCGAGCACGCAATGTATCGTTACAAGCTCCAGTGGTTCGAACGGTTGCGGGAATGGTTCGACCGGCATTTCACGCCTAAGACGTTACTGGCCTGGGTCGGCGATTTGAATGTGGCCCCGGAAACCATAGATATCCACAACGCGGACCAGCAGGCAAACCATGTTTGCTACCACAAGGACATGCGCAAGGCATTTGAGCGCACGAAGGCATGGGGGTTCGTGGACGTCTTCCGGAAATACCATCCGGAAGGCGGGCAATACACTTTCTTCGATTACCGCACCGCAAACGCGGTCAAGCGCAACATGGGCTGGCGGGTGGACCACATCATGGCAACGCTACCCCTGGCAAACAAATCCCGGGATAGTCACATTGATTTGGCCCCGCGCCTCAAGCCCCAAGCTTCCGACCATACCGTGCTGGTGGCGGAATTTGAGGTGCCGTAGGGCCTGGCCTTGCGTCAGGCCATTCTCTGCACCCGAATCCAATGGCGCGACGCGAGGTCGCGCCCTACAACACCAGTTTGCTGAACTTGGCGTAGGCCTGGTCCCAGGCGGCAGTGTTGACCGGCTTGAATTCCTTGATGGGAAAAGCCTGTTTGATAATCGGCAAGGCATCATGCAGGGAACGGATAACACCCAAACCCATGGCCTGTACCATGATATTGCCCACAGCCGTGGCTTCCACGGGACCGGCCACCACGCGAAGGCCCAGGGCATCAGCGGTGAACTGGTTGAGGAATTCGTTCTGCGAGCCGCCGCCCACGATATGCACCTTTTTAGTCTTTTGGCCGCACACGGCGGAAATATCCTCGTTGATCATCCGGTACTTGAGCGCCAGGCTTTCATAGGCCATGCGCACCAGGCCGCCACGGGTCGTCGGCGCACGTTGTCCGGTCTTCCGGCAATATTGAGCAAACGCCTTTTCCATGTTGGCCGGATTGTAGAAACTGGCGTCATCCGGATCAACAAAAGCCGCGAACGGCTCCGCGGCCTGCGCCTGGGAGAACAGCTCCGCCCATTCCATTTCCTTGCCGTCAGCATCGCGCCAGGCCCGGCGCAGTTCATGCACCAGCCAGCCGCCCATGCAGTTTTTCAGTAGGCGAATATTGCCGATCCCGCCCTCGTTGCTGAGATTGGCCGCCATGGCGCGCGGTGTTGTAACAGGCTCCGGCACCAGCTTGCCCACCAGCGACCACGTGCCCGAACTGATGATGAGCGCCTCGCGCGGGTCATCTACCGGCGCGGCGGCAAAGGCGCTGGCAGTGTCGTGTGCGCCGACGGCCACCAGGCTGGCCGCGTTCAATCCAACCGCTTCCGCGATTTTCCGCTGAAGTTTTCCAATCACCGTGCCGGGCGCCACAATCTCCGGCAAAACCTCCGGTGGAATGCCGAGCTTGTCCAGAATCTCGCGGCTCCAGGTTTTCGACTTGGCGTCCATAAGCTGGGTAACACTCGCCCAGGACGAATCCACCTTGATGATGCCGCCCAGGTAATAATAAAAGAGCGATGGGATCGGCACAAATCGGCAACCAGGCGAAAGAATGTGCTTGCGGTTCTGAAGGAACCAGAGAATCTGGTTGCTGACATTGAATGGCTGAAAATGGATGCCGGTAATGGCATAAATCCGCTCAGCCGGGATGCGCGCTTTGACTTGCGCGATCATCGCATCAAGGCGGTGATCGCGATAGGCATAGACCTTGCCAAGCAGGTCGCCATCGGCGGTGACAAACTGGCCATCCGCGCCCCAGGTATCAATGCCGATGGCATCGAGGCTATCGGCTACTTCACGCCGGTACGCACGCAGACCGGTCAGGATATGGGCGTAGATGAGCGTATCGTCCCAAACCATGCGCTCCACGGACTGGCCCGTGCGGTCGGGCAAATGGAAGGAAACGCATTCATAGGCAAACCGATGAACCTCGCGCATGGAAAAGGCACCGTTGTCAAATACCCCGGCAAAGCACTTGCCACCCGAGGCGCCCAGATCAACCGCCAGGAATCGAGCTGGTTTTTGATTTTTCATCTCATGCTTTCCGCAAAATAATGTTTGCCTCCGCTGCCAAGGCTACGCGACGACTCCATCCGTCATCCCACCTACGCTAAAGCTACGGTGGGCAGGCCGTCTTCTGGCCACGGTCTACGGTCCACGGTCTACAGTCATTATTAAGTCCGTCGTCTGTCGTCCGTCGTCTGATTTCACCGCATCTCCTGCCCGCCGGTTACGTTAATGGCCTGGCCGGTCATGTAGCCGGCCTGTTCCGAGGCCAGGAACATCACCGCATTGCAGACATCCGCATACACGCACCCGCGCCGCATGGGCACCTGGTCAATGTATTTCTGCCGCACGGCCGCCTCGGTGAGCCCCAAGTTCTGCGCATACTGTTTGAACAGACTGTTGACCCACAGCGGCGAATCCAGCAGGTTGCCCGGGCAGACGGCGTTGACCCGTACGCCCAGCGCGGCCATTTCCAGCGCCGCGCTCTGCACAAGCCCGATCCCGCCGAACTTGGAAGCGGCATAAGCCGAATTCTTGAACGAGCCCTTTTTACCCGACTTGGAATTGATTTGGATGTAGGCGCCGCTCTTCTGGCGCGCCATGACCCGCAAGGCATACTTCATGCAGATCATCTGGCCCACCAGGTTGACCTCCATGACCTTGCGCCATTTGGCGACATCGAACTCCGTAATGGAGCCCGAAACGAGAATGCCGGCATTGGCCACAAAAACGTCCAGGCCGCCGAACCGTTGGACGGCTTTGTCCACCAGCGCGGCAACATCAGACTCCACGGTCACGTCGCATGCCATACCCTCGATCTTATCACCGAACGTTGCCCGGAGTGTTTGCACCGTCGCATCAATCTGCTTATCCTGGATATCGGCAACCAGAACGCGGCAGCCTTCCTTCAGCAGGCGCGCGGTGAGGGCTTCGCCCAATCCCTGCGCCCCGCCGGTAATCACCGCCCGTTTATCTTTGAGCATATTCGTTTCCTTTCGTGCCTGGTCCACCGTATGAATGAAGGCCGCCAAAGGCGGCAACTGGTTCATGTAGCTGCGGGCGTGAGGCCCGTGGCCGCCGAAATAATCCACGCCCTCACGGGCGCAGCTACCCTAATTAAAATGCCTATACGTTACCTTACGGAATAATCACGATTTTCAACGACCCGCAGGCCGGATCGCCCTGGGTTTTAACGGCTTCGTTGAACTGGTCCAGGCGGAAACGATGGGTCACCAACGGACGCCCATCAATCTTACCGGCCACCAGAAAATCGCGCGCCTGCAGATATTCCTCCTGCGAAGAGCTGTTGGCGCCATGCAGGTTGAGTTCGTAATAATGAATCCGGTTCGTGTCCAATGGGATGACCGGGTCGGATTTGGGCATGCCGGCAAAAATGGAAAGATGCCCCGCCCGGCGCAGGAGATTCAGGCCGACCCCCACCAGTGCTTTTACGGAAGCCGCCACGACCACGGCATCCACACCGCGCCCGCCGGTGGCGGTCTTGACCCATTCGGCCGGACTGTTGACGCCCGAATTAATCAAATCGTCAAACGGCAGGCCCAGTTTTTTCAAAAGGCCCAGCCGCGCCGGGGACACGTCCATAATGGTGATGCGCTTTGCGCCGCGCGCGCGCGCCACGAGGCCATTGAGCACGCCGATAATCCCGCCGCCGAAAATCACGATATGCTCCACCTGTTCCAGGGGAATGTATTTCATGCCGTTGACACAACAACTCAGGGGCTCGATCAGCGTGCCGGTCTCCGCCGACAGATCGGCCGGAATCGGGATCAAACAGCCCTGGTCCACCGCCACTTTTGGCATGACCATGTATTCGGCGAACCCGCCATTAAACTGGTAGCCCATGGCGGTGAAGCCCTTTTCGCACAGGTTCTCGCGGTGCATCTTACACATCGGGCACTGGCCACAGCCGATGACCGTCTGCACAATGAAACGCTGGCCTTTCTTGATCGCTTTAACCCCTACCCCAACCCCCGCCACCGTGCCGGTGATTTCATGGCCCACAATGTTGACATCCACGTGCTTTTCACCCGAGAGCACGCGCTGATCGGTCCCGCACAGCGCGCAGGCTTCGATCTTTAACAATACCTCCCCGGCACCCGGCGTCGGATTCGGCACATCCTCCACCACAATCACACCCGGTTTCTTGATCACAGCCGCTTTCATAATTTACTCCTCAAGTTAGGCCGCCAAAGGCGGCGACTGAAAACACTGGATTCCCGAGCCTACTCCGCCGAAGTAAAGCCTTCGGCTACGAAGGCCGGATCAGGTCGGGAATGACAAACTATACCCGTCTTTTCTGTCATTCCCGCGAAAGCGGGAATCCATTCCTTGTTTTGAAATTCCTAAACATCAAATTAGGCCCCGAAGCGGGGCGACTTATAAGAATCGATCCGGCTTCTTTTCCGATTTCTGCATTCTGCATTCTACATTCTGCGTTTTCTTCACCCGGCTTCCACCATTTTGGTGCGGTGCTTGACCGCAGGAAGCGACAGGATTTCACCAGCCTGGCGCTGGGTTAAAAACCTTGGCCGGCCCACCACGCAGGCGGCCACGAGCGATTTGGCCGCGTCTTCCACCACCACCACGCGGAAATAGGCTTGTTTCTGGGTCGCGCCAACCGCCAGCACGCCGTGATTGACCATGAAAATCGTGTCGCATGTCCGGGCTTTTTTGCCCATGGCATCCGCCAGCTTCTGCGTCGTCGGCGTGACGTAAGGCACGGTCCCTGTGCGCCCCAAATCGTTGACAAACTCCGCAAACATCGGCCGCAGGACAATGCCCGCCGTAATGACGCCGGAGGCCCAGGGGGAATGCGTGTGAAATACGGCGTTCACATCCGCACGCGCACGATATACCGCCAAATGCATGTTCACCTCCGAGGTCGGCTTGCGTTTCCCCTTGACCTGCCGGCCCGTCTTTAGATCCATGCCGCACAAATCCGCCGGGGTCATTTCATCCAGGGCCATTCCACTGGGTTTCATCCAGATGATGTCACCGTCCCGGGCACTGATGTTACCGCCGGCACCGGCCACTAAACGGGCCTGAACAATTTTCATGCCGTAACGAACAAGTTCTGTTTGAATCAAATCCATATCATTTCCTGTTTGTGTTGACTGTTAAGGTTTATCATCTTTGGCAATCATATATAGACCAATTTAACAATAACGCCTATGTGAAGAACAGGACGTTTCCGTTACGAAGGGGCGCGCTCCCGTTCACGCGTAAAGGCGGGACCGCGTTGCCCTTGAAAAGCATCGCGAAGCCTGAAGTCCGAGGAACTTGCTTTTCGCCGGATCACTGCCGGAGCGATACGTTCAGCCACGGCACGCCGTGTCGCGCGGCTTTGCCGCCACTCCTCCCATGTCCAGTCTGTTTTAAGCTTCGACATTGAGTTCACGAGCCACTTCCCTCCTGAGTTCATCCAACTCCTTCGCCACATTGAATGAAGGCAGACATGCCAGCCGTCTGATTTCATCCCAGTCGACCGGAGTATCCCCGCTCACACACACGGCGAGCATCTTCTTCGCAACAGCACGGGCTTCGAGGTTGGGAGACGGATAGAAGGCGAGCAATGTGCGCTCTACGACGGCAAGTTCCGCGG
>JBDRSI010000089.1:0-2603 GCA_043825055.1 Verrucomicrobiota bacterium | reverse complement strand
GCCGTTCTATGCCGCGATTGAGAATGTGATACCATCCCCCCGCGATATCTATTCGTAGTGCTCTGGCCATGCCAACTCTTTTACCCCGCCCTTGCTTGATTGTCTATCCATTTATTGATTATTGAGACTTGACCCCAATTTTGCCCAATTTTGCACAATAATATATACGCATACCACATGCTGGCATCCGTTCGCATTTCACAACAAAGCCCGCCACCCGAAGCTGGTTTCCTTGGAAACCGCGTAGGGTGGTCGGGGCGGTGAGATTTGAACTCACGACTTGGCCGAGGCGCTTGTCGCGCTCGGCCCGCGCTACCAGACTGTGATAGTTCAGAGTAATTCCATTTCCGGAAAAGCAGAATGAATTATCCTTCGGATCGAATTAGAACTGCGTTTGCGCTTGATTTCATATTCTCTTTTTACCGCTTCTGATTTCTTCGAATACGTTTCATAGTAAGGCATCCACCAAGGACCGCGATGACGTGTCGCTGGCGATTGTCCAGACTGGTGTTGGTTAAAACGTCGGATTAAATCGTTGGTGGAACCAACATAAAAGCGAAAGTTGGTTCTGCTTTGGAGGATGTAAACAAAATGCATAGATGAAAAGTCGGGGCGGTGAGATTTGAACTCACGACTTTTTGGACCCGAACCAAACGCGCTACCAGACTGCGCTACGCCCCGATAGAAAACAGGAGCAGAGCATACCGTTTTCCGTCCGGGAGTCAACCCATTTCCTTGGACAGACGCCAGACGACAGATGCCGGAATAAACATTCCGAGAATGCCGTTGACAAATCGGGGCATATTTTCCATGCTGACAGCCGTTTTGGGATCAGGATTCATTTTGAATTCCTGCCCGCAATGCTACCTGCCCGCAGTGCTACAGCGTTACAGGCGCGGCGCATAGCGTTGCAGGCGGGCTGACGGCTGAATTCTAACCTCTATTATTTTGGGAGCGAATAATGACTCAGTTACTCAAGGGCAACATGCTGATTGCGCAAAGCGGCGGACCTTCGATGGTCATCAACCGGAGCCTGGTGGGCGCCATCCAGGAAGCCAAGCGGCACAAGGAAATCCAGGGTATTTATGGATCCCTGCATGGAATCAAGGGCATGCTGGATGAGAACATGATTGACCTGCGCAAGGAATCCAAGGCCAACCTGGAAGCGGTTGCGCTGACACCGTCCTCGGCGCTGGGCAGTGTGCGCAAGAAACCCACCGAGGAGGAATGCCTCAAAATTTTCGGCATTATGCTGAAATACAATATCCGCTATTTCTTTTACATCGGCGGGAACGATTCGGCTGAAACCACGCACATCGTCAACGAGCATGCCCGCAAGATCAATTACGCGTGCCGCTGTTTCCATATCCCCAAGACGATTGATAACGACCTGCTCGAAAACGACCATACACCCGGCTTCGGCAGTGCCGCAAAGTTTGTCGCCTGTGCCGTCATGGGCAGCAACCTCGACAACCGGGCGCTGCCGGGTGTCAAGATTGACGTAGTCATGGGACGGCATGCCGGCTTTCTGACCGCCGCCGCCGCCCTGGCACGGGTCAATCCGGACGACGGTCCGCACCTGATCTACCTGCCGGAAAGACCGTTCTCGATGAAGCAATACGTCGAAGATGTCAAACGGGTGTATGAAAAATTAGGCCGTTGCGTCGTTGTTGTATCCGAGGGGATTTCCGATGCCGAGGGCTCGGCCATTGCCACCAAGTTCACCAGCGAAACCGATTCCCATGGCAACGTCCAACTCAGCGGCACCGGGGCGCTCGGCGACCTGTTGGCCAACGAGATCAAGACGCAGACCAAGATTACCCGTGTGCGCGCCGACACCTTCGGTTACCTCCAGCGCTCTTTCCCGGGCCTTATTTCCGAGGTGGATGCCCGTGAGGCGCAGGCCGTCGGCAAACTGGCCGTAGGCTGGGCGGTCGGCAAGGATGCGGATGGATCCGTCGTCATCCGCCGCAAGCCGGGCAAAAAATATGCCGTGTTTTTTGAGCGTGTGCCGCTCAAAGCCGTGGCCAAGGCTACCCGCCACATGCCGGATGCCTTCATTAATAAGGCGGGCAATGACATCACACCGGCCTTCCTGGAATACGCCCGGCCGATCGTCGGCCCCCTGCCCAAAGTCGCGCAGTTCAAGCACGTGAGCGTGCCGGTCGTTGGTTGATGAGGGACACACGCCCTACGCGCCCCATCAATACGTCCGTCATCATGCCGGCCGCACAAATAAGCCGTGCCTGTGTTACGCGCCGGCCATCAGGCGGGAGTCGGTGTGTTTTCACGAATCGCGCCAGAGTGTTCTTTGACGCCCCATGCGAGTCGTTTTGATGATATATCACCAGGTGATATATCATGACACCCGGATTGGTATGAAGGGATATTAATGCCCCTGTTCGGATCGTTTCCTCGTTTCGGTTGTCTTGATTATCCGTGTTACATCTGTCCCGATTCCGGCCTCTTAAGAGTTGGGACAAGGCAAGGATTCGCGGGCTAACCGGCTTTCATGCAGGAGGGTGTAAATTGGGCCCCGGGCCGTCAGCTCGCTTTTCATCAGGCGCACGCTCTTAATCCCCAAGGGGCCGAATGCCGTGTCC
>JBDRSI010000088.1:0-9059 GCA_043825055.1 Verrucomicrobiota bacterium | reverse complement strand
AAACGAGGTTTACAGGGCCATAAAGACGCAGGACCTGCCGTGGCTCGAACAAATACAGCGAGCTAAATATGACGAACAGGCGTTCAACGCGCTCATGCAGGGCGCAAAAGATGGTGGGTCAAGACTCCGCATAATGCGGCGCAACATGAAGCCAGAGGAGTGGGATGTCGTTGCTGGTAGCGTCTTGTCCAAACTCGGCATGGCAAAGCCTGCCGCTCAAGAGGCTGCCGGCGAAACATTCTCTGCATCTACTTTTCTGACGAACTGGTCGTCGCTTTCTGACGATGCAAAAAAGGTCATATTCGGAGGGTCCAGATATAAACACCTCGCCCCTGAACTTGACAAGCTGATAAGGGTCGCATCTTCGCTCAAGTCCGCCGAAAAGATGGCGAACATCACGAACACCGCCGGCGCACAGTTTGCCTTACAAATGGTCCTTGCGCCTGTCCTTGGTTTTGCTGGTGGTGGAGTCGGAGGTGGGATGGTGACGGCAGCCGGTATGTCGGCAGCGCCGTGGGCAGCTGCAAGGCTGGTTACAAATCCGAAGTTTGTTCGGTGGTTGACAGGTGCCTCGCAGATTGCTCGCGAGAACCCGAAGGCCGTGGTTGCTATGACAGGCGGTGGTGGAGCGATGAGGGACTTCTGGGGGCCGATGTCGTATGCAGCGGCTCAATCATCGAAGAAATGGGGAACGCACATGGCCCGTCTCTTTGCGATGGCAAAATATGATGAATCGGTCGCAGAATACGCGAGAACTCTTCTTTCTCTTGAAGGAAAGGAACCACAGCAATGAAAAAGCTCATCACCGCCGCCCTTTTTTTCGCGCTACTCCCCGGCGTGGCCATCGCGGAAATCGGCACGGACGTGCAGACCATCACCATCACCACCGGGGCAATCAGCGCCTCCGGGTCGTACACCACCGGCACCATCAACATCACCGAGACGGACGGCTACTTCTCGATCCAGGGGCACATCGGCCGCGACGGTTACGCGGACACCGGCACGATGAAGTGCGAGGTGCTTTTGTCCAACGACGGCGATGACTGGTTCGAGGCAGAGGGGTCCGGCGACGTGTTCGCTGGGTATACCAAGACCTCCGGGCCGAAGTCCGACGGTCGGTTTATCGTTCAGTTCTACCCGCAGCGTGGCAAGTACATGAAGCTGAAATTCACGGAGACAGCGGGCGCCGCGACGGTTGCGGGCACGTTCACGCTGGCAATTCAGAAAACCCCGTCTCGGTAGGGAGGGACACATGAAACGGCTCGCTCTTGGCATTTTCCTTCTGGTGTTCGGCATCGCTTTCAACGTGGCCTTGGTGGCCGTATGCTCCGCCGATCCGTTTGACGGCGGGCCGTGGGCGCGGGACCATTACACCGATCACAATTGGGTTGGCGTTGACGTGCTCGCGCAGTACGGCTACGGCACGGCGGACAGCGCGGCGATCAACACAGCCATTGCCGCCGAGGGTTCCGTCATTCTCTGGCTGGAGGCCACATCCTGGACCATCGACGCCGATGTCGCCCTCAGTGCCGGGCAGTGCCTTGTGATCCCTCGCGGGGCTACGCTCGCGGTGTCCACCGGCGTCACCCTGACGGCTTGCGTTGACGCGGGGAACTACGCCATATTCTCCATGGCCGGGACGGCGGCGACGGTCATCACCGGCGCACCCGACAACCGCGCCCCAATGACCTGGTGGGGCACCAACGGCGCGGCCCTGGAGTATGCCATCGATTCCGTGGACGCCAACGACCTGTTCGTTTACGTCCCTGCGGGCACCTACACATGCACAGGCCTCGCGGCCACCGCTTCGGACGTGCGCCTGGTCGGCGACGGCAAAGATAAGTCCATCATTTCAGCCATGACATCCATTACCACGTCCGGCGGTTCTTCCGTCATCGACATTCAGGGCGTGAAGTTCCTGAACTGTACCTATGCCGTCATCGCTTCCGACGACGTGACGAGGATGTGGGTACGCGACTCCTGGTTCTACGGCTGCGCGTACGGAATTTTCTGTAACGACACGTCGGCCCCGTACACGCTTGATGTCACGGACGTGGTGTGGGAACGAAACGTGTTCGAGGAAAAGTCCTCTTCCGATTGGGTGCACGGGCTGTACCTCCAGGGTGTGGCATCGGTGGACGGTGTGTTGGTCGCGGACTCGGAGTTCAAGGGCATGACCACGACCACCGCGGCGAACAACGTCAAGGCCGTTTCCATCGGCCAAGACGCCGCCGGTTCCTCTGACTACTCGAAGTTCAGGAACATCACCGTCCGGGATAACGTGTTCTCCGGCCTGAGTCAGTCCGGGGCGGCCAATGGTCTCGCTTTCGCTATCAGGGTTATCGGGAAGAACGTCACGATCACCGGAAATAAAATCCGGGACATGATCAACGGTGATGCGATTTACACCAAGGGTGAAGGCATCATCATCTCCAACAACCGCGTGACGGACCCGGGTGTCGCCGGGATCACGGTCAAGGCTGGCGTGTGCGATACATGCACGGAGACGCGGGATTCCATGATCGAAGGGAACACAATAGACGGGGCCTTGACTTCCGCTTCCGGATACGCCATCAGGCTCTACGGGTCTGGGACCATCAGTAATAACAGGATCCGGCTTACTGACGGCAGCGGCATTTACACCAACTCTCCGAACAGTGCTGCCGCCTACGGTCGCGTGGCGATCATGGGCAACTTCGTGGAAGGTGTGGAAGCCGGTATCTACTCGAACATCGCGGACGATTACCTTGTAAACGGCAACGACGTTATCACGACCGGGACCCCGCTTTCCATCAACGTGGCCGGGTCGTCTGTTGTGGTCGATCAGGTCAACATCACAGGCAACAACTTCCGGGGGACCACGCTCGGGCTGGACGTGGTTTCAACGAACATTAAGCCGGTTCTCTGGAACATGACCGGAAACACGTTCGACTGCGCCGGTGGGGCGGGAACGGCCGTCGAGGGGATTGCATCGGCAACCCTCATCGTTTCCGGGAACACATTCCATTTCGGCACGTCCGCGTATGGCCTTGGGCTGTTTGGCATTGACGTGAACAACACGTCCATCAACGTCAGTGGGAACACATTCCGCGCCAAAACCGCTGCAACGGTAACGGACATGCTGGACCTCAGGGACATCTCCATCACAGGGCCCCGGGCGACCGTGATTGGGAACGTGTTCGAGACCTACGGCGGCACGATCACTTCCGCCATCGCTGTCGATGCCGACTACACGAATCTCTGGGTGAAGGGCAACACGTTCAGGGGCACCATCACCAACATGGTGGACACCAATACGTCCGGGATCACCTGGGGCACAATCGACATTTCCGAGAACTCCGTAGCCCTCGGTACCAGTGTTGCCAGCGCCTACCTGTGGCTACCTCACTCGGCCGCACAAACGATTTCGAAACTTGCGATCACGAGGAACAATATTCTGGTGCCAGGAGACGGCACCATGACGCTGTTCCCCTGGACCTCGTATTACAACGACACCGTGACGACATCCATCATCGAGGGCAACACCGGGATCAACCACCTGACGGCGACGCTGGACGATGCCACCCTGCCATTGGCAGAGAACTACTACCTGGATTCGTCCAGTGTCCATGTGGACGTGACCATAGGATCAGGACACTACGTCGGGCAGGATGTCACCTTCCGGCTTTCGGATGCCTCAAACGGCGCCACACTGACCGTGGGGGCGCACGAGGTCGGAAATAATTACACCGCTACGTTCGCCACAACGAGCGACTATTTGACCCTGAAATGGGACGGCCTGAAATGGGTCACGGTCTCCGGGACCGCCGACGGCCCCGTGGCATCCACGTCCGGCACGCTGAAGATCGTGCAACTGCTCGCCGGTCTTGACAGTGCGGACATGGCGGTCGGGTACTTCACGACATCGTTCTCCGTCCCCGAGCCTCTTTCCGGGTGGACGCTGGCGACGGCCGAGGCCCACGTCCTCACGCCGGGGACGGACGGGACCGGCGACGTGACCCTATATCGGCGCCGGGCCGGATCACAGGTGGAAATGCTCTCCGCCGATATCACCATCACGTCCGGGGATTACCGGGCCGAGGACGGCACGATCAACACCTCGAACGATGACTTGCTGACCGGGGATTCCATCGTTGGCCGGGTAACGGCGGTGCACACCACGATAGCGGCAAAGGGCGCCGGTATGACCCTTACATTCAGGCCATAAGAGGAAGCTCATGCCACTGAAACAAGTACTTCTGATATGGGTCTTGCTGACCCTGGAGGTGTGAATATGCGCAAAGCCCTGATGATCCTGGCCTGTATCGTCCTGATGGCAGGCTACGCCCATGCCGGATGGTTCCTGTCGCAAATCCGGCATGAAGCGGCCTCCGGGCCCACGGCGCTGTTTTCCATCGATCCCTACACCTCTGGGACGCTGACGGACTCGGTGAGCGCCGGAACCATGACCGTGGTCCGCAACAGCCTGGGCACGTACTCGGATTCGACCGGGTGCTACGCCGTGGCAGTAAACACGGGCCGGTTCGATGACGGGTGCATTTTCGAACCCGCCGTCACGAACACAATCAAAAATTCCGAGGATTTGACCATCGTGGGTGTCGAGGACGGCGACTGGTTTTCGGGCGTCGGCACGGGAAACTGCACAATCACATCCGATGCCACTACCAGCCCCCTTGCAGGGGTGAACGCGGACGCGATCTGCGCGGCGGGCACCAACGAGACGCATTATATCTACACCTTCCAGCCGGCCTCGCAAGGCGATGTCTGGGTCTCCAGCGCCTTTCTCAAGGCGGGCGTAAAGACATCGGCGTTCATTGGAATCACCTACCTGTCCGCCATCTTTGCCCCCCTTGCCGGCGGAAACGTCACCATCGATTTGACCACCGGAGGGACATCCGCGGGGGGCGCAACGGTGCTATCCGCCGAGGATGTGGGTGGCGGGTGGTACCGGTTGGGCATCCGGATCGCTGCCGTTGCCCCTGCTACCACCGTTTACGTGCTGTCCAGCTATGGCATTGTGGGCGGCGCCTATTTGGGGACCGGCGCCGAGGATCTGTACCTGTGGGGTGGGCAGCTCGAAGAATCGCTCTACCTGACAGAGTACGTGCGCACAGCGGGGGCCCCGGTGACAACCGCCGAGGAGTATGCAGAGATCAACATCCCGGCGGCGGTGGCCACGGCGGTAGGCGTCGGGCAAGAGGGCACCGCGGTCGCAAAACTTCAGTTTTCCATCGCACACAGCGGGGTGGCTGGCGCGAACTATTGCCCCGCCGTGGGCGTGGGGGCATCCACGGACCCGCCGATGGTTTCCGCCGGGTCGGACGGCACGCTCTACGGAGTATTCTCGGCCGACTCGAATCCCACGTCTGTCACAGTAACCACCACGTGGAGTGCGGACGCCGTTGTCTGGACCGGAATCACATGGGGGTCCGGGCTGTTCCGTGCTCTCTACCGGAAATCGATCGGCGACTGGACGGCTGGCGGCGACGAGGCCTTCGCGGGGTTCACCGTAGACGGGGCGAACAAGCTCGTCGTGGGGCGGAAGTATGGCGCCAACGCGAAAGTTCCGTTCAAAATTCTGGAGCTTCACGTTTGGGGCACGGAACTTTCCACGGCGGACCTCAACGCGACGTATGGCTTTTGATGGGGATGGCTTATGGCGGACGTGACGGCGATCAGCGGGATCGTGCTCGGGGCAATATCCGTGCCCGCCCTTGGCGTACTCTGGTGGCAGGTACGGGAAGGTGGGAAAAAGGCCATGGACGCGGTGGAAAAACTGGAGTCTTCCATGTATGCGAAGATGCTGACCAAAGAAACCCATCAGGCACTATGTGACAACGCCCAGCTTCGGCTTGGCGCGAGGATAGACCTCCTGACCCAGAGCACCGACAGCTTCCGTGGAGAGGTTACCGCCTCCCTCGGGCGCATCGAAACGGCAATCAAAAACGGGGTCAACGGACAACGATGAGCGTGGACTGGTCAAAGATCAAAAACTTCCGCCGCGACGAGTGGACCGATGACCCGGACCAGGTGAACCAGGACCTGGTGATCATGCTCGACAAAATCCGAGACCTCGCCGGGGTTCCCATCGTGATCCACGTGGCGTGGGCTTCCTCTGGTCACGCGGCCAACGGATGGCACTATCGGGGGCAGGCCGCGGACTTCCATTTCGGGGGAAAGCTCACGGTCTGGGAGCAGTATTCCATCCTATCCGTGCAAATGTTCGGCGCCATCGGGTGGTATCCTGAATGGAACAATCCCGGGTGGCACGTCGATTTGCGACCGGCCGGCAAGGAGCGGCTCTGCTGGATATGTGAGGGGAATGTTTACCGGTACGAGAACGTGTTGATGGGTGGGCATCCGTCGTGGATCACGCCCGATGAACTTTTCCGGGAGGACCCAGAAGAAAAACCTGAAACAAAGGAGTGTGCTATGTCTGGTATCAAAGGAACCCTTGTCAAGGTCGGGATCAACGTTTTGGAGGCCTTGATACCCTTCATACTCACCAACGTCACGCCCGCACTGCTCGACCAACTGCGGGACCTCGCCCGCACGTTCAAGGCCAAGGCGGCGGAAACCCCGAACCCGTGGGATGACCTCTTGGCGAATGTGCTGTGCGCCCTGATCGGCGCGGATGGGGAGTAGGCCATGGCAAAACCAGCCTATAAGAGCAAGACCCTGACGGGCAACTCGGTCGCCATCGTGGTGATTTGGATCCTCTGGCAATTCGGGGTGGTGATCCCGGCGGAGGTTGCCGTTTCCATCGTGGCCATCGGCAACATGGCCGTCCGGTTCATCACTCGGGAGCCCCTGGGGAAATGAAAAACCCGGCCCGCCGCCCGTGTGACCCATTCCGCGAGAACCCCAACGCCCGAAAGCCGGGGCTGACCGTCGGCGTTGACTTGCTGGCGGTGCCCCGACTTTGGCGGGCGTTCAGGGTTTGGCGGATGAAGAGGGCGTTGAAAAAAGCTCGTCGCAGAACATAGTAGCGCCCTTCATTCTGGCGCGCATGATTGCGGGCCGCGACCAGTTCCGCTGAAGCATTTGCCACTCTGGGTCGCTTGGAAGTCGATGGTCTGTATTCGGTTTTCTGAATACCTGGGCGTGCGGAATAAATCCAATCGACCACACTTCCCTTAACCGTTTTTCTGCATCATCCGGCCCTTCTTTGAAACCGATCATGGTGTAACATCGGAGCCGTCCGCGGCTGATGCCCTGTAATAATTTTGCGGCGCGCTTCAGCGGTTCGATTCCATCGTCAGAATCACATGCCAACCAGTACGTTGCCTTTCGCGGCAACGCCTCTATGGCATTGACATGCCATTTTTCAAGCAGCCCGGCCTCAAGACCGCCACGGAAGACAGGGCCGTTCGGTTGATGCTCAAGCATTTTGAATACAGCTTCGATATGCTGTCGAGGGCACGCCAGCAGGTTGTTGTCGTTTACTATCCAACCATCGGAAATGGGCAGTAGCCTTAACTGACCCTCCCGTTTCGGGACCACGCACCACGGGCATCTGTTCGGACATCCCCGGCTTGTGAACGTGATGCCGTGTTTGGTGAACACCCCCGGTGTGAATGTCATTCCTGGATCATCGTAGGCTGGACCTCCTATCCTGACATCCTTATAAAATCTTCTCCACGAGCGAGCGAGCCGCTCACCCTCGGGCTTGTCCCATGAGAACGTCACAGATACCATGACAGACTGCTCGGGCGGCCTAAACAAAGACGGATCACCAACGAACGCAAGCGCATCGGTCGGGGTGTAGCTTGTGCGTTCAGGGAAAACTCTTATCATGCTTGTGCCTTTCAGGGTTTGGCGGCTTCGTCGGGCGCTGAGGCGGGCGAGGGGAAAATAGACCTCTGCCTGTCCCTGTCCCGGTTCGATTTCTTTTTCCCCAGGTTCTTGTTCACCTCATCGCACCAAATCTTGTACGGGTGCATGGCCCGCTCCCCGAAGGGGTAGGCGGCACGGAGTTTCCGCCGCAGCTCCGGCGTGTCTTCCCGGCTTCCGTGCTCCCGGATCACGCCAGCGATTACCTGCCTTGCCCTGTCTCGCCACCATGATGGCATCTCATGATCCTTTCACCGATCCACCCCGTCCGCCTCCTGAAGCATTCCCCGCCGCACAGGGGGCACTTCCCGAGGTCGCTCATGGCTCCACATCCTTGTCTGGCTTCGTGATCTGCCACACGTGCCCACCGTAGCCCTGGAAACGGATCGTGTCAGGCACAGCAGGCGAATCGTAGATCCCGCCGTATTCGACATTGAATCCACAGCCCCATTCCTTACCGACAACTCGGAAAAAGGTCTCATTGTTGGTCAACTCAATGTCCATGATTTCGGTTTTGTCAGGGTAAAAGCTTTGATCGACAAACGGGTCCCCGTCACCGAAGTCAGTCAGCGTTCCACCGATCCATTCTTTTTTTGATTCGACGAATTGCTCCCAAATGGACCGTCGGCACTTTGTAGCGTCAACAACATCGTCCTTATCCAGCATCGTTTCCATCCTTTCTTTTGCTTCCTGTTCGTCCTCGCCGTACCACTCATGCCCGCACTTCGGGCACACACGGCGGGTGTTTGCCCGGCGGATCGCGAGCAGCATCTTGCGTTCCCATGCGCGGTCGTATTCCGGGCACCACACGTCTGTTCCATCACCGACCATCGGGGTGTCTGGGTGTTTCGGGCATCGTTCGCTCATGGCTTCTTTCCTTTCTGGGTCGCTGAATCCCTGCTACGTAGGCGAGTTTCATTTGAACAGCCCCTTTTGTCGGTTGATGGGGGCGCACCCCGGGCTGAAAAACAACGCCTCCCGAAGCCGGTTCGTTTTCCCGCGTTCCTCCGAACCCTCGTTGCGCGCGATTTTGCCGTAGCCGCCGGCCGTTTTCCAGCGTTTTACCGTCCATCCCTCGGAAAGCAGGCTTTCATGCTCCTCGAAGTATCCAGCCCGCATCAATATGTCTTCCCGCCATGCCGGTACGGACGCTTGGCATTAGTCGCGTCCTTTTTGGCAATCTCCGCCGAGAGGTCGATTTTTTCTGAGCCGCAGATGTCAAAAAC
>JBDRSI010000087.1:0-16757 GCA_043825055.1 Verrucomicrobiota bacterium | reverse complement strand
GGGCTACCAAGAAGGTGCGATCAAGGTCGCCAAATCCCATGGAATAGCGCTCGTGGTCCTTGATCCCGTTAAAAGACCCACAGACATGAAATATGTGACGAAAGCATTTCGCCCGGCGGGAGTTTCCTCCAGCGACTGTTTCCTCCAAGGACGAATTCGCGCCTTCGGAGGACTTCTAGAAGGCAAGAGTATCGGAGAGTTTAGATTCGACAATGTTGAGGAGCTTCTTGACCTGCTTCGCTTCAGCATGTTCTGAGTGGCAACACCCGATATTGAGAATGCGAAGAAGACGGGCGTATGACCAAGACATTGCACCGAAGCGATTGTTAAACGACCTTCGCGGGTTGATCGCCGAGGCGCGGCAGATGGCAATTTGTCACCGGCTTCCGCTCCACGGCCCGTCGCCGTCAGCGCAGGCTAGCCTCGTGTAGGCACCGGCGAAACCGCCAATTTTCCCGTGGCCACCGGAAACCCCTAAAAAAGTTGACCGATCTTTTCATGGGACTGCCCTCGTTGTGTTTGACGGGCCGAAGAGCAGGGCGCCGCCTGCGTGTCCAATGGCATCACTGACTGTGATACCGCCGCGTAAAAGACCTTTCGCATTCTGATAACGATACTGAAGGCATTTGAGGCGGTCGCCGTAACGGTCGCGGATAATCGAGTAACGCATGTCCACATGCACGCTGCGCACATGTCCCAAACAGTATGCGTAGGTTGCCATGGGAAACAGAAAAGCGGAACAAAGCATGTCTGCGCATTGGATACCGGCATGATTATCGCTATGTCCAAAGAGCGGCATTTCGACGAGACGATTATAGGCATCGCCACCAGCACGGAATTTCTGCGTGAAAATGGAGTGCGAGACGCTGGAGTTTTTCGGCTTGTTGCGACTGTCGAGAATCATCAGTCCATCGTTGTTGACTTCCTCAAGATAGAACTGGAAATCAACGGCCAAATTCTGAACTGACGACGTATAGACAGCCACACCATTGAAGGAAGCTTTGATGCCTTTGACATAAATTCGCCCCAGAATACGGCAGTTATAAGTTTCCAACAGTAAAAGCAGGTTGTTCATTACTCCCAGAGCATGGCGACGCTCATCACGGTTGCCGTCACGGATTTGTTTACGGAGATCAGCGCCCTTGATCTCCAGAAGGATCCAATCCAGAAACTCCGCATGGGATGGCAAGCGGTGAGGGAAGTAGCGTTCTTTGAGGCGAAGCAGGTCCGTGGTCAGGGGTTTAATACAGTCTTGGTGTAGAATGATTCCGGCAATGATAAAAACTGGTTGAATTGGAGAATCCGGTGCCGGCAAAGCCCCTGTGCAGCCGGCTTCGTCAAGGTAGAAGAGGATCATGTCGCCCCCGAAAACAACTGTGGCCATCCCGCTTGCGCAGAATGGCCACAGGACGTGCCGCCTGGAAGAACCAGTTCGGCATTTGATTGATTCGACTGAATACTACCCCATGCAAGGGAATATGCAAGCATTTTGTTTCGTTTTTTTATAAGCGGCGATAGAACGGCGAAGTCGCCGAATTCATTGATCACTGATGACATCTCACTTTTTGCTCTCAGTAACCGGCGGGGGGACCGACTCCGGTTTTTCATAACTCAGGTGCCACCAGCGCGCGCCCAGGCCTAATAACAGCAAACCGAGGATCACGGCAATGGAAAGCCTTTCGTTGGCCGTCAGGTAAAACCAGGCCCGCGGCAGATGTCGCCACCCGCCACCCTCATGTAACTCCGGTGTGTTCATGGCCGATAGACGATATTGACCAGCTTATCCGGGACAACCACCATCTTGACCACCTGCTCGCGCCGGACTGCCTTGGCAATCTGCGGCTGGACCAGTGCCATATCCTCCAGATTTTTGCGGTCGGAACCGGCTGGCGCCATCATCGTGCCACGGAACTTGCCGTTGAGCTGGAGCGCGATTTCCACCCGGTCGCGCGCCAGGGCGGCGGGGTCGGCCACGGGCCAGACGGCTTGCAGAACACCGGGCGCGTGACCCAACTCCACCCATAACTCCTCGGCAATATGCGGGGCCAAGGGCGAAAGCAGGAGGATGATCGTATTGACGGCGAATCGAACGACGGCCTTTTCCTGGTCGCGCACGGCAGCGTCAGGCCTGCCCGCCATAGCCTCGGCGGAGGCGGGACGGAAGCGCTCCACTTGGTTCATCAGTTCCATGATCTGGGCAACGACCGTATTAAAATGGAAGGCGCCATCCAGCCCGCTGGTAACGGCCTGGATGGTTTCATGGGCCTTGCGGTAGAGATCGCGCTCCGGGGCGTTCATGGCCGCCAATTCCGGTCGGATTGCTTCAGCCGCCCGCAGAACATCATACCGCTCGAACACAAAGCGCCAGAGCCGCTTGAGAAACCGGAACGCCCCTTCAATGCCCTGGTCGCTCCACTCGGCATCCTTCTCCGGCGGTCCGATAAAGAGCGTGTAGAGCCGCACCGTGTCCGCACCGTAATCGCGGATCAGCTCGTCCGGACTCACAACGTTGCCCTTGGACTTGGACATCTTGTAAAGCTGGCCGTCCTTTTCACTGCGTTTGCAGATCATGCCCTGAGTGAACAGGTTGGCAAAGGGCTCGTCGAAGCCCACCAGGCCCATGTCGAAGAGCGCCTTGGTGAAAAACCGCGCATACATAAGATGCAGAATGGCGTGCTCGATGCCGCCGATATATTGATCCACCGGCAACCACCGGTTACAGACTTCGGTCTGGATGGCCTGATGGTCATCGCGCGCGGAAAGATAGCGCAGGTAATACCAGCTTGAATCCACGAATGTGTCCATCGTGTCGCTTTCGCGCTGGGCGTGAGCGCCGCACTTCGGACAGGTCGTATTCATGAAGTCCGGACAGCGCACCAGGGGCGATTCGCCCGTCGGCTTGAATTCCACGGTATCCGGCAGGAGCACCGGCAGATCCTTTTCCGGCACCGCCACAATGCCGCAGGTTTTGCAATAAACGACCGGAATCGGTGCGCCCCAATAGCGCTGGCGGCTGATCAGCCAGTCGCGCAGGCGGTAGGTCACAAAAGCGCACCCAAACTTTTTCTCCTCGGCATGGGTCGTCATCCGCGCCCGCGCCTGGTCGCTGGGCAAACCGGTAAACGGGCCGGAATTTGCCGTGACGCCGTCCTCGACATAAGCATCCGCCATGGTTTCCAGCCGGAGTGTCTGCTCCGTGTTCTGAATGGAAAGCTTGATGGGCAGGCCGTATTTTTTGGCAAAGGCCCAATCGCGCGTGTCATGCGCCGGCACGGCCATCACAGCGCCCGCACCATAACTCATAATGACGTAATCGCCGACCCATAGCGGAATTTTTTCGCCGGTATAGGGATTGACCACGAACCGTCCCGTGAACACGCCGTTTTTATCCAAGGTATTGCCCGCGCGGTCAACAGCGGCAACCTTGACTGCCTGGGCCGCAAACTGCGTGACTGACGCTTCTTCCGGAAGGCCCTGCACCAGTTCCGGCAACTCCGGATATTCCGGGGCCAGGACCATGTAGGTGCACCCGAAGATCGTGTCCACCCGCGTCGTAAAACAGGCCACGCCAACGGCAGGGTCTTTCTTGCCATCACGGCGCGGCACTAACGGGAACTCGATCCGTGCGCCTTCACTGCGTCCGATCCAGTTCTGTTGCATGAGCCTGACCCGTTCCGGCCAGCCGGTCAACTTGGCCAGATCGTCCAACAGGCGTTGGGCATAGTCGGTGATCTTGAAAAACCACTGCTCGAGGCGCTTCTCCTGCACCGCCGAATCACAACGCCAGCATTTGCCGTCAATCACCTGCTCGTTGGCCAGCACGGCTACGCAGGATGGGCACCAGTTGACCGGCGCAAACGCTTTGTAGGCCAGGCCGCGCTTGAAAAACTGCAAAAACAGCCACTGCGTCCAGCGGTAATAGTCCGGCAGGCAGGCGGTCACCTCGCGGTCCCAGTCATAACAACACCCCCAGGCGTTCAATTGCCGCTTCATGGTGGCGATATTGGCAAGCGTCGTGATACGGGGATGGGTTCCGGTTTTGATGGCGGCGTTTTCAGCCGGCAGGCCAAAGGCATCCCAGCCCATCGGCGTTAATACGTTGAACCCACGCATTTTCTTGTAACGGGCCACGGCGTCGCCAATGATGTAATTGCGCCCATGCCCCACGTGCAGGGCCGCCGAGGGATACGGAAACATCATCAGGCAATAATATTTCTTGTCGGTCTTGCCCAGATCCGCCTTGAACAAGCCCCGGTCGCGCCAATAGGCCTGCCACTTCGGCTCAATTTCATCAAACGGATATTTTTCTTTCATAGCAAGTCCTTGTCGCCTGCGCCGCTGAAATCCATTGGGGATGAGCAATACTATAATTAAACCCGCTGTAATTGCATTAATAAAATGACAAATTCACTCTGATTTGATAAAAACATCCGGAATGAGTTTTATCGCCGCGACACGTGAATCAAGACAAATTTATTTAAATTAGGCCTTCGGTAACTTTTAATGTAGCCGCGGCGGTGACGCCGTGGCCGCCGGAAGAATCCACGCCCTCACCTGCCCGCAGTGCTGCGCACAGTGCTGCAGGCAGGCGGGCGCGGCTACCCGGATTCAAATTCCTATGCATTGAACCTATCGTTTAATCAGCAATCCGCAATCATAAATCAGCAATCAAATCAACGAGGTAAATTATGCGTATTCAGCCGTTTCCGGCCTGGCGGCCGATCAAATCGGCGGCGAACCAGGTAGCCAGCGTGCCCTATGACGTGGTGGACCGCGCCGAGGCCGCCGCTCTGGTCCGCAACCAGCCGCTCAGTTTCCTGCATGTCACCCGTTCCGAAATTGACCTGCCCGAAGCCACTGCTCCTTACGACGCTTCCGTCTATGCCGCGGCACACGATCATTTTAGCGCCCTGCAGAAGCGCGGCACGCTCCTCCGGGAAAGCGAGCCTGCGCTTTATATCTACCGCCAGGTGCAGGCGGGTCATGCTCAGCGTGGGATTGTGGCCGCCTGTCATGTCGACGACTATGCGGAGGACCGGATAAAAAAGCATGAAAAAACGCGGCCGGACAAGGAAGACGACCGATGTCGGCACATCCTGGAATTGCGCGCGCACACGGGGCTTGTGTTCCTGACCTATCGCGATGAGCCCTCCGTGGATGCGCTTGTTCAAGTCACGGAAGCCCAGGCGCCGCTTTATGATTTCACGGCGGGAGACGGTGTCCGGCACACAGTCTGGCGCGTGATTAAAAGCTTGGAATTAGCCAAAGCGTTTGACCGGGTGCCTTGTGTCTATATCGCCGATGGTCATCACCGCGCGGCGGCCGCCTTTCGCGTGGCAGAGCGTATGCGCGCCGCCAACTCAAGTCACACTGGCCAGGAAGACTACAACTGGTTTCCGGCCGTGTTGTTTCCCGCCAGTCAGCTTAAGATCCTGCCCTATAACCGCTGTGTCCGGGATTTGAACGGACTGACAGAAGCCGCCTTCCTGGAAGCTGTGCATCGGCAGTTCACACTGACGGCGAATGCCTGTCCGGTCCCGCCGGGAAAAACGCACGCCGCCATGTTCCTGGGGGGGCGTTGGTTTGCAATGAGTTGGACGCCCGATCCGAAGGCTGACCCGGTAGCCGCACTGGACGTCAGCGTTCTGCAAAACAATTTATTGGCCCCCATCCTGGGAATCGTGGACCCGCGCACAGACAAGCGGATTGAATTTGTCGGCGGCATTCGCGGCACGCAGGAACTTGAACAGCGCGTCAAGACCGGCCGGGCCGCGGCGGCTTTTTCCATGGCTCCCGCAACTGTTGACCAATTGATGACGATTGCCGACGCGGGTCAATGTATGCCGCCCAAGAGCACCTGGTTCGAGCCCAAACTCCGGGACGGGCTATTGGTGCATACGTTCTGAGGAAATGCAGAATGAAGAAAGGAACTTGACAATTCGTTAGTCGGTCATCCCGCCTTCTAAGTTCTGTCGTCTGTCGTCACGCTTCAGACCAGTCAGCGGGGCGGTTGGAGGCCGGTTCGGCGGCGGCGGCAATGTCGCTCACGTTAACCTTGACGGTATGAATTTCGGCAATGCCGAGATTTTCGCGCATGCTTTCCCGAACCCTCTGCTGAAGGACCTGCGCCAACTGTTGAACCTTGGTTCCGGCCTTGACGCTCACGTCCAGGCGCACCTCGACGCGCCCATCGCGCGCGGCCGCCACATCGGCGCGCAGTCGGATGATACCCGCGAATTCGTCCGCCAGCTTCGCGAGAAAATCATTGATTGCCTTCACGCTGATGTTGATCGTTCCGCCCTCGTTTTCAAACGTGAGGAAGCGCTCCTCCTTCACCGGAATGGCCGTCAGCCAATACAGGAGCACGATGAAAACGGCGGAAATCCCCACCAGGAACTGACCCAGCTTGTCATTGATCAGGAAATCCCCCAAGGGCGTGTGAAACGCAACAACGTTGGCCAGCAAAAGAATGCCGAGAATCAGCAGTCCCACCGAAAGCACGCACTTGATCAGACCATGCAACATTTTCATATTGTCCGCCCTCCCTTAGATTGTTCCGCCGGTTCCGGCAGTCTGACGCCTTGCACGATCACGTTGATCAGGCCGATTTTCTTGCCGGTCATATCCTCGATTGCCTTGCGAACATCGTTCTGAATACGCCAGGCAACCTGGGGAATGCGAACGCCGAAGGCGATCACAATGTGGAGGTCCAGATTTACTTTCTGGTCTTCCATGTCCACCTTGATGCCGCGGTCAAACGATGCCTTGCCCACCATGCTGGCCAACCCCTCGGCGAATGAACCGCTCATTTCGACGACCCCGGGAACCTTGAGGGCCGCCAGACGGGCAATCGCGGCAATCACACTGTTGTGAACGCGGATCGCGCCCAGCTCGGTTCCATCCTCGCTATGTTCCTCCGAGGCATTCTGATCCGCGCCGACCGTTTTGCCTCCGTTATTTACCTCAGGCATCCGTTTTCTCTCCTCCATGGCTATCCTCCTATTCATCAAGCACCGGCCAATGCCAGGCCGACTAATCCATCTTTCAACAACTGCTCCAGGTACGCCGTATGATAGCGACCACGGCGGAACAGGGCATCGTTCAAGATCGCGCGACCGAGCGGCACGGTTGTCTTGACCCCTTCGATCATAAATTCGCCAAGTGCTCCGGACATGCGCTGGATGGCTTCCTCGCGGGTATCGCCGCGTACAATGAGCTTGGCAATCAGGCTGTCGTAGAACGGTAGGATATCATAGCCGCTGTAGACGTGCGAATCCACCCTGATGCCCGGCCCACCCGGGAAATGGACCCACTCCACCCGGCCAGGCGACGGCGCAAAATTATTGGCCGGATCCTCCGCGTTAATGCGAAACTCGATAACGTACCCTTGAGGATTAATCTCCTTCTGCTCGAAGGACAGCCGCTGGCCGGCGGCAATCTTGATTTGCTCCTTGACCAGGTCGTAGCCGGTGGCCATTTCAGTGACCGGGTGCTCGACCTGGATGCGGGTATTCATTTCCATGAAGTAAAAATGACCGGTCGGGTCAAGCAGGAACTCGATCGTGCCCGCGTTACGGTAACCGATGGCCTCCGCCGCGCGCACCGCCAGCTTGCCCATCCGCCGGCGCTGGTCGGAAGATAGCACGGGGCAAGGCGTCTCCTCCAGTAGTTTCTGATGCCGACGCTGGATACTGCAATCGCGTTCGCCGAGTTGGACCACGTTGCCGTGGTGATCGGCCATGATCTGGATTTCCACGTGGCGGGCGTTCTCGATATATTTCTCAATATAGACTGCCCCGTTGCCGAACGCCCGCTCCGCCTCGGAACTGGCCATCATGAACCCCTGGGCCAGGCTAACGTCATTGTGGGCAATCCGCATACCCTTGCCGCCGCCGCCGGCGGCCGCCTTGATCAGCACAGGGTAGCCGGCCTTGCGAACCACTTCCAGCGCTTCTTCCTTGGTTTTGACCACGCCATCACTGCCGGGGATGGTCGGTATGCCACTCTTGCGTACGGTCTCGCGCGCGAGGGCTTTGTCACCCATCTTCTGGATGTTGTCGGCCGTGGGCCCGATAAAGGTGATGTTACAGCTTTCACAAATCTGGACAAAGTGCGCGTTTTCCGCCAGGAAACCGTAGCCGGGGTGGATGGCATCCACGTCCGCCACTTCGGCCGCGCTGATAATATTGGCTATTTTGAGGTAGCTTTCCTGTGCCGGGGCCGGTCCGATGCAAATGGCCTCGTCCGCCATTTGGACGTGCAGGGAATGCTCGTCCACGTCGGAATAGACGGCCACGGTCTTAACGCCCATCTCGCGGCAGGCGCGGATGATCCGCAACGCGATTTCCCCGCGATTGGCGATTAAAATGCGGTTGAACATATCTTATTTCCGCAAGTATTCAGCAGTCAGGAGTCAGTAGTCAGAATAATGCAAAGGCACTTTTTCTCCCTGCCCGCAGTGCTACGCACAGCGTTGCAGGCGGGCTGAATTCTGATTTCTGTCTACCTGCCCGCAATGCTGCGCATAGCGCTGTAGGCGGGCTGGCTTCTGACTAAATCTTCTCGATTTTAAACAGCGGCTGGCCGAACTGCACGGCATGGGCGCTCTCCACCAACACTTCGCGGACGATGCCCTTGATTTCGGCCTTGATTTCGTTCATGACCTTCATGGCTTCGACAATGCACAATACCGTCTCCGGCGACACTTCCTGGCCAACCGTCACGTACGGTTCGGCATCCGACGCCGGGGACCGGTATAAGGTGCCCACAAACGGCGCCTTGATAACCGCCACCCGCGGATCATCCGCCACGGGCACCGCCGGCGTAAGCACCGCGAGCGGCCCGGCCTTGGACGCGGGCGGCGCCAGGGCGGCCACCGTCTGCACAACCTGCGCGGCCCCGCCCTTTTTAATTGACAGGCGCACACCGTTTTCTTCCATTTCAAACTCGGCCAGGCCATTTGCAGTCATCAGGTCAATGATTTCTTTGACTTTATCCAGTTGCATAGTCACCTCATTGGTTAATCCAGCCTGCCCGCCCGCCTGCAACGCTATGCGTAGCATTGCGGGCAGGCAGTCGCTATCCCGACCTCTGAGAGTCGGGATTGCGGGCGGGCCCACGACCGGACTTGAGATATTGAACTAATCCAATCAGGGCCAGATAATACCCCCTGGCCCCGAACCCCATGATCTGACCCAGGCAGGCTCCGGCCGTCAGGCTGACATGCCGGAACTCCTCGCGGGCCGCCGTATTTGTAAGGTGCACTTCCACGCATGGCACCGTGACGGCCTGAAGCGCATCCCGCAAGGCTATGCTGGTATGCGTATAGGCGGCCGGGTTCAGAATGATCCCGTCGAACTTCTCCCGGCTGGCCAGGATCTGCGAGACCAGCACGCCCTCCTCGTTGCTCTGCACATGTTCCACCTCAACACCGAGGGTCCCGGCCTGCTCCCGGAGCCTCTGGATGATATCATCCAGCGTCTCCTTACCGTAAAGCGCCGGCTCGCGCTTTCCCAACATATTCAGATTCGGCCCATTCAAAACAAGAATTTTTATCATGGCTGGGCATTATCCTTGTTTAACGGCTGACCGCGCCCGCAGTCGATACGCTCCAGCGTTGCGGGCGGGTTGTCAAGCACAAATACATCCTGGGCGCCAAATTCCATAACCCGCTGGTCATCAAGGCTAACCTTGACCTTGCGACCCAACACCCGCGTTTCCAGCACACAGCCTTCCCCTGCGGGACATCGCACCCGACTACCCGCCTGCGGCAATCCACGGGCCAGATCCTGGTAACAGGCCTGTTCGTAGCGCAGACAGCATTTCAGGCGCCCACACATGCCGTTGAGCGTCACCGGGTTGAGTGAAAGACCCTGGCTTTTGGCCATGCGAATGTGAATATTGTCAAACTCCTTGAGCCACACCGCACAACAAAGAACACGGCCACAGGATGCCAGCCCGCCGCAGATGGCGGCCTCGTCACGCGCCCCGATTTGCCGCATCTCCACCCGCGCGCGCGTTTCCGCCGCCAAGTCATGGATCAGTTGCCGGAAATCCACCCGCTCGTCAGCCGTGAACGTGACGGTCAGGTGCGAACGGTCGAGAGAATAATGCACCCGCACGAGCCGCATGTCGAGGCAGTGTTCCTTGATTTTTTCCTGGCACAAGCGCCAAGCCGTCTTGGAAAACAACTGATTTTCGCCAGCCATCGCCTGGTCCTGCATGGTGGCCCGGCGCAGAACCCGGGGCATGCCTTCCGGCGCGGCCTGGGTCTCACCGTCAATCGAGATCACATGCCCGTATTCCGGCACGCGGTCGGCCTCAACGACACAGGCATCGCCGATGCCAATGGCCAAATCAATGGAAGCCATGCATCGCCAGGGGTGCGTATCGTCACAATTGATATGCAATAGTCGGAGCATAATAAGGTGTTCAGGGGTCGGGGTTCTTCGTTCCGCATTTTGCATTCTTCATTCTGCATTCTGTATTTTGTCGTCTGCCGCCGTCAGGCGGATAAACCCGCGTTCCATGACCATGGGCACGGATAAATTCTGCGCCACTTGCCAGCGCATGTCTTCAATCGTGTTGATGTTATCCAATGCACGGCGGCAAGTCAATGCGGCGGCCTGCTGTTGGATTGCCTCGACCTGATCGGGAAACGCCGACGCCACTGGTCCATCCGCGCCGACGACCCGGAGCAGCATGTCCCTCTGCCACAATAACAGCCACCGGAACAGTTCGGCGAGCGTCTCTTTATAGAGGCTTTCGATGCGGGCCTCGCAAATTTCTTTGGCTGCTTTCCGTTCCTCGGACACTTGCGTCTCCGTGTGCTCGTCTGCATCCACTTTCTTTTCGATTTCCTCCCGCATCTGCTTCAAAACCCCGAGCACCTTGCGCGAGCGGGCTACCGCCGCAACCAGGCTCCGCCCCGCGATACCCGTCATGGCCAAGACCACGGCGGCCCGCAATTCCACACCAGAGACAGTGGCTTCCGCCGCCAGCACCACGCGCTGACACCGCGACACCACCGTCGGCAGGAGCGCCGCCGGCTGATCGGTAACCAGCAGGAACAGGCATTTGTCCGGCGGCTCCTCAAGCGTTTTTAACAACCGGTTCGCGGCCTGCGGATTGATCCGGTCAGCGTTTTTAAACACAACCGCCTTCCAACCGCCCTCAAAGGAAGTCAGATTGATATGCTCCTGAACCGCCTCGATTTGCGCCATCAAAATACCGCGTGATTTTTTCTGCGGTTCCACCCACAACACATCGGGATGGACGTGCGCGGCGATTTGCCGGCACTTCGCGCACTGTCCGCAAGGGCGCTCGCCCGATGCCGTGCAATAGAGCAGCTCCACCACCCGCTCGGCCAAGACCCCGGCGGCGCCCCGGGGCGCCCCCACGATTAGATACGCGTGCGCCAGGCGGCCGGAGGCCAGGCTTTGCCGTAGCAACGCCAAAGCCTGTTCGACTTCAGGTTCCAATGACATGCTGTGCCAACTCCCAGATATCGGCTTGAACGGCATCCTCATCGCGCGCGGCATCCACAACCCGGATGCGCTGTGGCCAACACCGTGCCAGCTCCAGATACCCGGAGCGTACCCGTTCATGGAAGCAGAGTGTTTCCCGTTCGATGCGGTCCTTTTTCACACCCTGACGCAGATTGCGATGGCGCAGGCGCTCAAAGCCGGCTTTGACATCCACATCCAGCAGAATCGTAAGATCCGGCGCCAGACCGCCGGTGGCCAAGTCGTTCAAGGCCAGGATTTTTTCGACGTCACAGCCGCGTGCATATCCCTGGTAAGCGGTCGTGGAATCGGCAAAGCGGTCACACACCACGCAGACCCCATCCGCCAGCGCGGGAGCGATGATCTGGCGCACCAGTTGCGCGCGACTGGCCATGAACAGAAAGAGTTCCGCTTCCGCGGCCATCCCCTCGCCGCCGACGTCGTGCTGAAGCAGACGGCGAACGACTTCGCCCACCGGCGTGCCGCCCGGCTCCCGCGTGGTGATAACGGAATGGCCCCCGGCCTGGAGTTGAGCGACCAGCAGGCGGGTATGCGTGGACTTGCCACTGCCTTCCGGACCCTCCAGGGTAATAAATTTACCGCGTGGTTTCATTTTGAATAATGGTCAATGGTTAATGGTCGATGGTCAATGAAAAACGCTTTCGATACATTCGTTATGGCAACATCCAACCCAGATTAACTGGTTCCACTCTCCATGAACCATCAACCATTCCCGATCTGCGCGCTTACGCGCGGATCGGGTTCCGCTTCAGCTTGAACCCGTCAGGAGCATCTTGAATGATCCAGCCTTGGGCCTCAACCTCCCGCCGCAGGCGGTCAGCCTCGGCCCAATCCTTGCCCCGGCGGGCTTCCAGTCGTGCTTGGGCCAGGTGGACGACGGCCGCCGACGGGGCTAATGCATCATCACTACGCACGCCCAGCACGCAGTCAATATAGGCCAGTGTGTCAAGCGCTTGGACGGCTTCCACCGCGCTCAAGGCGCCCTCATCCAGGCGCTTGTTGCCGGCATGGACAAAATCGAACAGCGCGGCCAGGGCCAACGAGATATTGAGATCATCATCTAAGGCACGGGTGAAGGCCGCGAGATAGGCGGCCATCCAAGCGGGCAACACTTCCATTTCCGATTTCCGATTTCCGATTGCTGACCTCCCTGCTTCGCCAAGGCTTCGCAGGGCAGGCTGACCTCTGATCTCTGATCTCTGATCTCTGACTTCTGGTCGCTATGCGCTAACATTCGTTCCGAAAACTCATCCAGGCGAGCGAGGGCGCCGCGGGCGGCATTCAGCACCTCAAAGGTAAAATTGAGCGCCTGCCGATAATGGACTGCCATGAGTGTGTAGCGGATTTCGCGGCCGGAGTAACCACGCCGAAGTATATCCCGAAGCGTGAAAAAATTGCCCAGTGATTTGGACATCTTCCGTCCATCCACTACCAAATGGGCACAATGCATCCAGTACTTGACGAAGGGTTGGCCGGTTGCGGCCTCGCTCTGGGCAATTTCATCCTCGTGATGCGGGAAAATATTGTCCACGCCGCCGGTGTGCAGATCGAAGCTTGCCCCCAGGTATTTCATGCTCATGGCCGAACATTCGATGTGCCAACCCGGCCGGCCGCGCCCCCAAGGCGAGTCCCAGGCCACGTCGCCGTCTTCGCTTTGCCAGGCTTTCCACAGGGCAAAATCAGCCGCATTTTCCTTCTGGTATTCGTCCTGGGCAATACGCGCGCCCGGCTTAAGGCCGGTAAGATCCAGGTGCGCGAGTTTCCCGTAATCCTTGAATTTGGCAATGCTGAAATACACGGACCCGTCCTCGGAGCGGTAGGCATAGCCCTTCTGGAACAGGGTCTCGATCAGGGCAATCATTTCGGGGATATGCACTGTGGCGGCCGGATAGTGCTCGGCCGGCTCGATCGCCAACGCGCGCAGGTCCTCAAAAAAAGCATCCGTATATTGCCGGGTGTAATCGCCCAGGGCCACTTTGGCCGCCTGCGCGCCGCGGATTGTCTTGTCATCAACATCCGTCAGGTTCATGACCTGGACCACCTGAAACCCCCGCAAACGGAGGGTGCGCCGGAGCAGGTCCTCAAACACATAGGCGCGGAAATTGCCGATGTGGGCAAAGTCATAGACTGTCGGCCCGCAGGTGTAAAGCCGAACCTGCGGCGGCTGGAGCGGCACAAACTCTTCCGTTTGACGTGATAAAGTATTATATATTCGTAAAGGCATAAAAAACGTCAGTGCTTCTGTTTACCGATTACTGCTCACTGATGACTGATCACTATTCTGCTACGTCCACGGTCGCCACGGCCATTGCGGCAATGCCTTCCCGGCGGCCCAGGGCGCCCATGCCTTCCAAGGTTGTGGCCTTGATCGAAACGCCCTGCACGGACACTTCCAGCACGCGCGCCAGCCGCTCGCACATGGCCTGCCGATAGGGCGCCAGTTTCGGCGCTTCGGCCATGACGGTGGCATCCACATGCACTACGCGCGCCCGGCGGGTCTTCAGCCGGGTCACCACCTGCGCCAGCAAATCGAGACTGTTCGCGTCTTTCCAGCGCGGATCGGTGTCCGGAAAATGTACGCCGATATCGCCATCGGCAATGGCGCCCAGCAAGGCATCGGCCAGCGCGTGGCAGAGCACATCGGCATCGGAATGTCCCTCCAGACCCATGGGATGCTCAATGGGTACGCCACCCAAAATCAGCCGCCGGCCTTTAACCAGCCGATGCGCATCAATGCCAATTCCGGTTTTAATCATGACAACACACTCTGTCTGTTGGCCGGCGGCACACCGTTAGATTTTTCTTCCACGGATATGCCCGCCGTCATGGCAAAGCGGAGCGCGTCCTCGACCGACATATTAATCGGTGTGAGCCTCGAACGCGGCAAATAGATAGTATAGCCGCCCAGCTGATAACTAATTGGAACATATACGGCACAGTGCCCCTCGCCCATGGGTTCCAATCCCGTCCCACTCAGATCCTGCCGGGTCATAATCCCCAGCAAGTGAATGTTGTTACCAATGTCCACCTTGACTACATATTTTTTACCGGCGTTTATTTTATTCCCCTTGGCCAGGAACGCCATCAAATCCTTGATACCGCCCAGCACCGTTTTCACCAGCGGAACGCGGGCCAGCCAGCCCTCGACCATGTCCACCATCCGTTGAAACAGCCAGAGATTAAGCAGGAGCCCAACGCCGATCGCCAAAATCAATCCGGCCAACAGGCCCATGCCCGGCAGGTAGATGTGTTCCGGCAGCACCGCCTTCAACAGCTCACCCAGCGCATGCTCGGCAGTAGAACCGATCCAATAGATAAAAAACACTACGACACTGACCGGTAAAATCGCCGACAGCCCTTTAACCAGTAACGATCCAAGAGTTTTCATGATTGTACTTGTCCGCCTTCCCGCGCAACACGGGTTAAACTTGCTACGTGTCTCGCGTGGTCCGCCGTCCATCTTCAGTCCACAGCCTTCAGCTCCCCCTTACGTCGATCAGTGGCCGATTTTGCAACACACCCTACTATGCTGAAATATCCGGGATTATGCAAACATGAACGTGTGCACGCAGGGGCGGACGGATGACAGATGACAGACGACAGACAACAGACGCCGGACCACGCGAGACGCGTGGCAAGCGACAGATTTATCCCGCGTTGCGCAGGACGACGGCCTGCCCACCGTAGCCCCTTGGGCGAAGGCGGGACAGTGGACGGGGGATGCCCGCATGACTGGCGCGGCCGTTCGGTTGCGGCTATGCGGCACCTTATCTCCGCACACCGATGAGTTGCTCGATTTCCTGCTTATGCACCTTGGATTTTTCCGCTTGTGCGCGACCGGAGCTGAAGGCATCAAACCCGGCGCTGATCAGGAGAATGATGGCCGCCAGGGCGGCAACGCTGATGAGCCAGGTTATGTGAACGCGGCCATAAATCCGGACCGCTGTATCAGGCATACAAGTGGCATAACAACCATCAACGAGACAACCACCGGCACGCCAACCCAGAGCCAGAGGCCAGCCTTGGGGTAATACAGGCTGATAGCCGTCATGGCCGCCAGCACGAGCGTAAGCCCCAACACCGCCGTAAAAACACCCCGGAAACCGCCGGAATGGGGAGTGCCGAACGCACGGCCTGTGCGCGCATAGACCCACAGGAAAAACAGGCATCCGGGGATAATCAGGGACCATTTCTCCAGGGGTGTGCCCGGATGTTTCAGCAGGTTATCCACCACGTTTAAAAAACCCTGAATCCAGCGTTCCATGGCAAAGCCCCCTTCCTGTGTGGATGGATGATACCACCCGACCTCTCGTCCTGTCGAACCGGATTTTCTCCCTCTTACGCGTTGTGACGCGCGCGGATTTACGGCGCATCTCCATTCTTGACAACTACAATGCATTTTTACCAGACTGATGGCCTATGGAAAAAGCGGATCACAAAACGCCCGTTCGACCGATTGAAATTCTCTGTCCGGCCTGCGGCCAGGACGCGCTGCTCAAGCGCGAGAAAGTGTACGAGGGGTTTAAGCGCGCAGGCGAGAAACTGTCCTGCACCGCCTGCGGCCATGTCTTTCCCGACGAAGCCGCGATTCCGTACAAAGCAAAAAAAATCGTGCCGGGCTTCAGCCGTCAGGACGTGCCGCCACCGCCCAAGGTGTTTGGCGAGCGGGAAGTGCTCGAAACGGTTGGCCGGCTTTGCCGTCATTGCGCCCATTACGTGGTCAACCCCTTCCTCCAGCGTTGCGGCCGATCCAACCGGGAAGTGGAAGCCACCGATACCTGCGACCAGTTTGCGCCGAAAAACCTGTTGGAACCGGCCCCGTAATTTTTTATTTTTTGTTTGACACAGTGGCATTTGGGTCCTAGATTAATACGAAAGGAGAAATAGTGTTACCATGATCACCCGTTTTTCCACCGCCCTGGAACCGGACCTGCTGGCCGCCTTTGACCGGTTCATTACCCGGCATGGCTACCAGAACCGCTCGGAAGCGGTGCGCGACCTGATCCGCAAAGAAATGGTGGACGAACAATGGCGTAGCGCGCAAGGTAGCGTGGTCGGCGTGATCTCCCTGGCCTATGCCCATCAACAGCATAAATTGCAGGATCATTTGACCGATTTGCAGCATGAGGACCACGACCTGATCCTCAGCACAACCCATGTCCACCTGGACCACGATAATTGCCTGGAGGTCATCATGGTCCGCGGACCCGCGTCCCGGGTCAAGACCCTGGC
>JBDRSI010000086.1:0-2514 GCA_043825055.1 Verrucomicrobiota bacterium | reverse complement strand
GGTGTAATGGTCGTCGCCCAAAACTTCCCGGCTCAGTATTTTCGAGGTCGAATCCAGAGGATCCACCGCCGGATAAATGCCCTGCTCCGAGATGGCGCGGGACAGCACGGTTGTGGCGTCGAGATGACTGAACACCGTGGCCGGCACCGGGTCGGTCAGGTCGTCCGCCGGCACATAAATGGCCTGCACGGAGGTAATGGCTCCCCGGCGGGTCGAGGTAATGCGCTCCTCCAACTCGCCAATTTCCGAGGCCAGCGTCGGCTGATAACCCACGGCCGACGGGATGCGGCCCAGGAGGGTCGAGACTTCCTGGCCCGCCTGCGCATAGCGAAAAATGTTATCAATAAACAAAAGTACTTCCTGGCCGGTTTCATCGCGGAAATTTTCGGCCATGGTCATGGCCGTCAACGCCACCCGCAAACGCGCGCCGGGCGGTTCGTTCATCTGGCCGTAGATGAGTATGGTTTTCTCCAGCACCTTGGACTCCCGCATTTCGCGGTAGAGATCGTTCCCCTCGCGGGTACGTTCCCCCACCCCGGCAAACACCGAGAGACCCCCATGCTCCGTGGCGATGTTGTGGATGAGCTCCATGATGAGCACGGTCTTGCCCACACCGGCGCCGCCGAAGAGCCCAATCTTGCCACCGCGCGAATAAGGCACCAGCAAATCCACAACTTTGATGCCCGTTTCGAGAATCTGCGTCTTGGTTTCCTGGTCCTGCAAGGACGGCGGTGCACGGTGGATCGGTAAAAACTGCGTGGCGGACACCGGTCCCATCCCATCAATGGGCTCGCCCAGCACGTTGAACATGCGCCCCAGATTCTGGCGGCCCACCGGCACCGTGATTGGCTGGTGCGTATTGATCGCTTCGTTTCCGCGCCGGAGTCCATCCGTGGGTGAAAGCGTAATACACCGCACGACGTTATCGCCCAGGTGCTGCTGGACTTCCCCAATGACTTCCATGCGGCCCTGATCGTCGGGGATATCCCGCTTGATCCGCAAGGCCATGTCAATCAACGGCAGTTGGCCAGGGGCAAATTCCACATCAATTACACTGCCGATAATCTGGATGACGTTACCCTTCGAGTTCTCGTTATTCACCGTGCTCTCCCTTTATGCCATCGTTTCCACGCCGGTGGTAATATCGGCCAGCTCCCGGGTGATCATTCCCTGCCGGAGCGTATTATAATCCATTTGAATCTGGCCGATCATGTCAGACGCGTTTTTACTGGCCTGGTCCATCATGATCATACGAGCGCTGTGTTCCGAAACCTGTTCCTCAAACAGTATTTGCCGAACGCGGCTTGCCAGATAGCGGGGCAACAGATCGTCGGCTATGACTGCCGGAGCTGGTTCAAAGAGCCATGCTCGCTTTTGCAGACCACCCGCAGGGCAAGTGGCCGGGGCCATCGGCAGAAGCGGCACCTTGGCCGGAATCTGCTGAAGAGTGGACTTGCACTGCGCGTAAAACAGGTCCACCTGGTCCACCTGCCCTTTGCAGTAAAGATCGCATACCTGCCGAACGATAATCTCGGCCTGCACCTCGGCCAGCGGATAGGCCTGCTCAATCCGGAAGTCTGCCGCCTTCTCGCCTGGGCGAAGCGCCTTGGCGAAGCCTGGCGCCTGCGCACGTTTAAAGAAATCGCCCGCCTTCCGCCCGATCAGCAATAATGCCACCGCGCTCATCGCGCCGGAGCGTTCCCGCAGGGCTTGCTGGATAAATCGAAACAGATTGGTATTCAGACTGCCGCACAGGCCCCGATCGGTAGAAATCACCACCCAAAGGATCCGATGCACGCTCCGCCGACCCAGGAGCGGATGCTGAAGCGCGCGCCCTTCCGGAAGGTCAAGCAAAGTCTGCACCAGCGCCTCCAACCGTTGGGCGTAGGGACGGCTGACTTGTACCACCGCCTGGATGCGGCGCAATTTGACGGCCGAGACCATTTTCATGGCGCTCAGGATCTGCTGGTTTTTCCTGATACTGTGCAGGCGGCCTTTTATTTCCCTGAGATTATTCATTACGCACTCGTCGTGTTGGTAACGGTACATGCAAAAGCCTGCTTTTTGAATTCACCAATCGCACTATGCAGACTGGTCTCCATGGCCTCGTCCAAGACACCCTTGCTTCGGATCTGCTGCAGCAGTTCCGGATGCTTTTCATCCATGAACAGATAAAGCCGGCTTTCAAACGTTTTAATCGCGGAGAGCGGCTGGTCGTTTAAATAACCATTGATGCCGGCAAATATAATCAGAATCTGTTTCTCCACCGGTAGAGGCTTATACTGCTCCTGCTTCAGGATTTCGGTCAGTCGCTCGCCGCGGGTCAACTGGTCACGGGTGGCCTTGTCGAGGTCGGAACTGAACTGGAAAAAAGCCGCCAGTTCACGGTACTGGGCCTGGTCCAGGCGCAGGCGTCCGGCAACTTTTTTCATGGCCTTGATCTGGGCGGCGCCGCCGACGCGGGAAACAGATAGGCCCGCATTGACGGCCGGCCGCACGCCGGCGTAGAACAGG
>JBDRSI010000085.1:0-3645 GCA_043825055.1 Verrucomicrobiota bacterium | reverse complement strand
GACTGGTTGTTGGGCAGTTTCTGTCTTCTGTTCGGCCTGGGTCATCCAAGTCAACAGGTAATAGAAGTGGTTGTCGCTTTTTCCCCCGCCATCCTGGGCGCCTTGACGGTCATTCCGGTGTATTTCATCGGCAAATATCTTCTCAATCCATGGTGCGGCGTCCTGGCGGCGATTTTACTGGCCGTGCTGCCGGGTGAATTCCTTGGACGCTCCATCCTTGGCTTTACCGATCACCATGTGACCGAGGTCCTGTTCTCAACCACCGCCATGGCCTTTCTGATTAAGACCATCCGGGCGGCTTCTTCTCCGTCGCCGGCCTCAGGCCAATCCGGCGGAGGCCTGGTAATCATCCTGGGAACTTGTCTCTTATCAGGTCTTTTTGGGGGAATGTATCTGGCGACCTGGACGGGCGCCTTATTATTTATCATAATCCTGGTTCTTTTTTTTGTCGTTCAATCCATTCTTGATTATTTTAAGGATCAATCGTCAACTGCGCTTATGACGATTGGCGCCGTGATGCTGATGTCGGCAAGTGGATTCAGTTTGCCGCTGTTGCCGCCCGGATATTTGGGCTCAAGCCACCGCTATTTTTTCCCGCTCACGTTGCTGGCATGCGCGGCTGTGCCGGTCGGATTAGCCCTGATTATACGAATTATGCGCCGCGTGGGATGTCGCGCCATAGTATATCCAATTGTCCTTCTCGGACTGGTTATTATCCTTGCGCTGATCGGCATGGCTTGGGCGCCAACCTATATCCGATCTTTATATGCCGAATTACAAAGTGTTCGATCTCTTAATAAAAATATTCTTGAAACATGGCCTTTGCTATACCCGGCCGGACAATTCTCTTTAGCGCTTGTTTGGAATAATTTTGGCGCTTCGTTCATCCTGGCGGTTATAGCTTTGTTCTGGCTCATTAAAGACGGAGCGCGGCAGGCCAGGCCGGAGAAAGTGTTGTTGATCATCTGGAGTCTCGTAATGTTTGCGCTGACTTTGTATTCGCGTCGTTTCGCCTATTATTTGTCGATCAATATCTCACTGCTGACCGGTTGGCTTGTTTGCCGTTTGATATCCTTTTATTGTTTCAAGCGCACTTCGCTGGTGAAGTCCTCAAACCCCAATCCTGTGTGCCCCGCCAAGGATGCCCCTGACAAATACAACGGCACGCTCTGCCATCGAACCCGACTGCTCGTCTGCCTGATCGTTGTGTTTACGGTCGTATATGCGCCCTGTCTATCCTTGGCAATCCATGCCTCGCGGCGCGCTTTTTTCGGTCCCACCAATGCCTGGATGGCGGCATTAAATTGGCTGAAAAATAATACCCCGGACCCATTTAACGATCCAAACTATTATTACCGTTTATACGAAATTCCGACGACGAACACGAGGTTCATCTATCCCGACTCTGCTTATGGGGTGATGGCTTGGTGGGATTACGGGCATTGGATTGTGCGCGTCGCTCATCGGATTCCGATAAGCACGCCGTTTCAGTGGGGCGCCGCCAGCGCTGGAAATTTTTTTACGTCGCCCGATGAGCCTTCCGCCGACAAGATTATGGCCGTTTTAAAAGCGCGCTATGTGATCGTTGACCACGCGACGGCGCTCGCGAAATTCCATGCCACGCTCTCATTCGCCGGCAAACGCGAAGAAGACTTCAGGGGAATTTATTATGTTTTCGCACAAGGGGAATATAGGCCCCTTCCGCTGTTTTATCCCGCTTACTATCGCGCCATGTCCGTGAGGCTGTTTTGCTTTAATGGCGAGGCCGTCAAGGCAAATAAGTGCCGGATATACTCATTCAAACAAGACAAGTCTCCGGAGGGCTCGCCGCGGAAAGTCATATTGGATTCAAAAGTTTTTGTCTCTGAGGAAGCCGCCAGGGCGTATATACGGTCGCAGAAAGACGGACGTTATGTCATCGCCGGCGATAATCCGTTTGTCAGCCCCGTAAATTTGGACGCATTAAATCATTATCGTCTTCTCTCTGGCTTTCCCCAATCACCAGCCCCAAAAGGCAGTTTTACGAAACCGCCGGAAATCAAAATATTTGAATTTTACCGTCCATAATAAGGAGTGCCCCCAAAAATTAATAAAACAGGCTGGAGCGTGTCCCGCTCCAGCCTGTTTCGTTTTTGCCGATGCCAAACCTGAGGTGCCTGCCGTCCGGCTGTTATTTCGCTTGCAAGCCACGGGTGAACTGCTATTTTTATTGGGTTTTTATGCCGTATTTCAGCCATTACCGGCTGGTGTAACGGCCAGGAAGAAATCTGAATGAAAACCGTGGGTATAGGTTTGCTGGGATTTGGCACGGTGGGCGCCGGTGTGGTCATGGGGCTTCACAAAAATCAGGGCCTGCTCGAAAACCGGACGGGGCTCAAGTTCGAATTGCGGCGCATCGCCGATATTAATATCGAAGGCGATCGCGGCGTCAGCGTGTCGCCCGGGGTCTTGACCCGCGATGCCGATGCCGTCGTCGCCAGTCCTGATGTTGACATAGTCATTGAGCTCATCGGCGGTTTGAATGCGGCGCGGAATCTGATTGCCCAGGCCCTTCAGCGCGGCAAGCCGGTGGTGACCGCCAACAAGGCGCTTCTGGCCGAGCACGGCGCCGAGCTGTTCAAGTTGGCGGAAGCGAACCGGACGGATATCTTTTTTGAGGCCAGCGTTGGTGGGGGTATTCCGTTGATCCGCTCCCTGCGCGAGGGCCTGGTGTCCAATCACATCCAAAGTATTTACGGTATTTTGAACGGCACCTGCAACTACATCTTGACGCGCATGGAGCAAAACCGGATGTCATTCGTGACGGCCCTGAAGGAGGCCCAGAAAGCGGGCTTTGCCGAGGCGGATCCCGCCCTGGATGTTGATGGTATTGACACTGCGCACAAGGCGGTCATATTGGCTTCGCTGGCGTACGGTTTTAACGTGCCCATGCGGGATGTGGCCGTGGAAGGGATTCGGGGGTTGGACGCGTTGGATTTGCGCTATGCCCTGGAATTGGGGTACCGCATCAAAATGTTGGCGGTCATCGAGCAGGAGAACGGCGACGTGGCCGTCCGTGTGTGTCCGACGCTTGTGCCCATGGAACATATTATTGCCTCCGTGAGCGGCGTGTTCAACGCCGTGCTGATCGAGGGCGACGAGGTCGGCGATGTTCTCTGCTACGGCAAGGGGGCGGGGCGCGATCCGACTGCCAGCGCAATTCTAAGCGATGTGGTGGATGCAGCGCGCAATCTGGTCTGCCATGCCGCGCGGCGCGCGCCGGGGTTCGTCAACTATAATCCCCATGGCAAAGTAAAGGCGGTCGGGGAAACCGATGTCCGGTATTATCTGCGTCTGACCCTCTTGGACAAGCCCGGTGTGTTCTGCCAGATTGCGGCGGTCTTGGGACGGCACGGCATCAGCATCGCCTCGATCCTGCAGAAGGAAAATATTGCGGGCCGTCAAGTTCCGGTCATCATCATCACGCATCATGGCAAGGAAAAAGCGTTCCGGGCGGCCTTGGACGAATTGGACACTCTGCCGGTGGTGGGCGCCAAAACCGTCCGGTTCCGGATTGAGGATTTTTAGACTTATGGGTATGATTCAAAAAACGCCAGAACTGGGTAACACTTTAGCCATGTCATTCCGAACGAAGTGAGGAATCTC
>JBDRSI010000084.1:0-2110 GCA_043825055.1 Verrucomicrobiota bacterium | reverse complement strand
AGGTCTACCACTACTATTTGCAATACGTTTTCAAAAAGCCTGATATGGTCGCTTTGATCCATCCGTCCGAATTGAGTGATATAATTGAGGCAGGGGTTGAGACAAATGACACCTTTTTAATCGTGGTCGAAAGCCTGTCCGATGCGGAGATCTGCTCACTTTCGCAGATGGGATTCGACCCGATCAAAACGTCTAACCGAAATAGATGGTTAGGGCAGTCTTTGTTTGTCCGAAAAGCTGGGTTGGAAGACAAAACAAAAATGTTTTTCCGTGCTCGAGTATCACGCGCAAGCGGCAATTCTCAAACAGGTGGTTGCCATAAGTCTGTCAGATGTGCCGCGAATGGCATTGTTCAGTCCTTCCACGACCGCACTGGTAAAGCCTTCGTTGAAGTTGCTGTTGACCCTGATCATAGCTGGGGGTTGTGGGTAATGAATATCCGATAAACCATGTCATCCTTCACCGTCATCGTCCCCAACCTGCACACCCCCTCCGTCGGCGAGACGGTGCGTGCGCTCGAACGGCTGGCTTACGACCGCACCCATTTTCAGGTCATCGTAGTCGGGATGGACAAATTCGGGCTGGTGCAGGAGAGCGACGTGGTATACTTCGACCGCTCGGAGCGCCCGCTGTCCCCGGCGCAGGCCCGCAACCGTGGGACCAGGCAGGCGCGCGGCGAGGTGTTGGCCTTCACCGACGCCGACTGCCAGCCCCACCCCGATTGGCTGGCGGTGCTGGCCGAACGTTTTAGCGATCCGGCCGTGACCGTGGTTGGGGGCGGCGTGGAATTTGGCACACGCAATTACTGGACGCTGGCCGATAACCTGAGCATGTTCTACGAGTACCTGGCGATTCACGCCCCCGGCGAGCGGCGGCAGTTGCCCAGCCTCAACCTGGCCATCCGGCGTGGCGTCTTCGAGGAGATCGGCGGTTTCGACGAGCGCTACCCGCGGCCTGCGGGCGAGGACGCCGACCTGACCATCCGCCTGCGCAAGCGCGGCCGCCATCTTTACTTCGAGCCGCGCGCGGTGGTCACCCACCACCCGCCCCGCAACCGGCTGGCCGACCTGCTGCGGCACGGATACTATCAAGGGATGTATTCGACCAAGGTGGATGCGCGCTACGCGGCTGAAGAGGGGCTGCCCGGTGTGGCGCGCACGCGGCCCGGATTGGTGCTCTTCGCCCCGCTGCTGGCGGCGGCGGTCACCCTGCGCATGTTCAGCGCTTACCCAAACCTGCGCCAATATTGGTATACTTCGCCCGCGATTTACCTGGCAAAACTCGTCTGGTGCCTCGGCGCAGCCAACCACCCGACGTGGGAAATGTAGAACAAGTTTGAAACTTGCTCTACAAAAAACTCGATAGCATGGAACCAACCAATCCCACCATCTCCGTCCTGATCCCCTGCTACAACCAGGCGCGGCACATCCGCCGCGTGGTGGAGGCCACCCTCGACCAGTCCCGCCCGCCGGACGAGATCATCGTCGTTGACGACGTATCGCAAGACGAAAGCGTGGCGATATTGCGGCAACTTTCCGTGAGATTGATCTGCCACGAGCAGAACCAGGGGCCGGCGGTGGCCCGCAACACAGCGCTGCAGGCTGCCAGCGGCGACATCGTCGTTTACATCGACTCCGACGCCTACGCCGACCGGCGCTTGATCGAGGCGCTGCTGGACGCCTACCGGCAGCCGGCGCGCCGGCCGCTGGCCGGCGTGGGCGGGCGCGGCGTCGAGGAACACGTTGTCACCCTTTACGACCGCTGGCGCAGGCTGCATGCCCGGCAGGATTTTGGCCCTGCCCGGCGCGACAACGTGCCTTATCTCTTCGGGCTGTGCATGTCATTCGAGCGGGAGGCCCTGCTAAAAGTCAACGGCTTCGACCCCTTCTTCCCCACCAGCGCAGGTGAAGATTTCGAGCTTGGCTACCGCCTCCAGCGGGCTGGTTTCATGTTGCGTTACACGCCGGAGGCCATCGTTTACCACCAGCACTCGGATGACAGCGAAGAGCGATTGAAACGCATCCAGTATAATTGGTACTATTGGAGCTACCTGGCGAAACACCGCACCCGCTCCCATCCCTGGACGCTTTACGCCGGAACCCTGCGCCGG
>JBDRSI010000083.1:0-28489 GCA_043825055.1 Verrucomicrobiota bacterium | reverse complement strand
GGCCTCGAAATGACCGGCTTCCAGCAATGGCAGGGTCAGGCGATAGAGCCGGTCGTCAACCCGCGTCATGGGAATATCGAACCAGTCCTCGGCCAGGCGCTTCTGGTGTTCAGCGGCTTCACGGATGATTTCGCGGCGTGCGGTTTCGGCGTGGCCGATATTGGTGCGCAGACGGGCCTCGCCCCGTTCCGGGCGTGGCAATCGAAGCGTGAATTCAATCATATCGCCGCAAAAGGCCAGCCGGTGTTGTCCGGGAGAAGGTGTTTGTTCCAGGAGAGTGTTCATCGAGGTTCATTGTGGCAAAGAAGGATAGGAAAAACGAGCTTTTTCGGATGCCTAAATTCCATGTCGGCGTGCTTACGCGCAAATTTTTCGGTTGCCCTCCGATCTTGACTTCATGGCTGCCGTTTGATGGAATAGAGCTTATAAAGAGATACCCCGCTTAATTGGATATCCGGAATAGCCGGTGTTGAAAACAATGAATCGTTGGACTGATTTATTAACGAGTTTTGGCATGTCTACGCTCCTGCATGGTCTGCTGGTGCTGGGCGCGGTCTGGTTCTGGACCCTGCGGTCGCCGGAGATCCAGCCGATGTTCCAGCGTGGTGATGTCAGCCTGGCCGTGACGTTTGTGGCGGCGGACGAAGGTAACCGGAGGTCGGAAACGACCGATATATTGACTGATCCCGAAACAGAGATGTTAGAGGACGGCCTGCCCACCGTAGCCCCCGAGGCGAAGGTAGGACGACAGACGATAGAGGAGGAAGGGGAAGATCAAGCTGTGCTTGATGCAGAAACCACGATGCCGGTATTTGCACAGGCATCCGCCAATGCGCCAGAGGACGGACGCCAGACGACGGACGACAGAGGACGGACTCAGCCGCCGAGCCGTCGTCCGCTGCGCTCCGCCAGGGTGTGAGTGGCGCCGTGCGGAGAAAATCGGAAATTCGGCCTTATTATCCCCTCGGTGCGCGTTTGCGCGGCGAAGAAGGTGCGTGTATGGGTGAACAGTTCCGGCCGCGCCCGCCGGTGCGAAGTGGCTCGCTCGAGCGGGTTTCCCGCGCTGGACAAAGCGGCCTTGGATGCCGCCCGGTGTGCGCGTTACGTGTCCACGCGGCCCGGGTACCTGGCGCGCCGAGGTCGAGACTACGCTGACTTTCCGGTTTCGGTTGACGGAATAAGCCCATTCATGGTTCATTTATTTAAAATAATGATTGCCTGGGAAGTTCCTGCCAGCCTGATACGGTCCGCGAATTTCTGAAAAAAGCCAGCAAGCCTAAGAAAAGAATTTCTAATGGATCACGCCGATGACATGACAAAGATCACAACTTGCCACGCGTTGAGCGTGGAGTTCACTCGCCTTCGTGAAACTTTGGCGCGGTACGTAGAGAGGGGCAAAATCCGGCCGATGTGGCCGAAAAAGACGGCGGGACACGGCTGTCCTGTCAGTTGCCTAAGGCCTAATTAATGGATTTTTCAGACCACCACACACCGTGCAGTACTACAATCAGCGAGCGAGTGAGAAATCTCCTAAAATCAAAATGAATCCAGCCGATCTGCTCGGAAAAACGTTCGTCTGCGAATGCGGAAAGAAACATTCTGTTCCGATCCGTGAAATTATTTACTCCGAGTCGGCCATAAAGGATGCTCCCGCCATTCTCGGTCGTAACTTCTGCGGAAAAACAACGGCAATCATCGCGGATAAGCGTACATGCGCGGCGGCCGGAAAGGTTTTGAACGATTCGCTCGCGGCGCAAGGATGGCAGGTTGACAACCTGATTATTCCCGATAGTGCTGACGGTAAAGAACCGATTTGTGATGACAACACGCTTGATTACCTTCTCAACCGTCTGCCCAAACGGAACTTTTATATCGCCGTTGGATCGGGCGTTATCAGCGATTTGACCAAATGGGCCGCCTGCAAAACGGGCAAACCCTACGCTGTGCTTGCAACGGCGGCCTCCATGAACGGCTATTCATCAGCCAATATTGCGCCGACAATTAAAGGTGTTAAACGTCTTGTGGACGGAACTTGTCCATTAGTCATTATGGCCGTTCCTTCAATTTTTAATCAGGCGCCATACAAACTCACTACCGCCGGACTTGGCGATGTTTTGGCCAAACCGGTCAGCATCACCGATTGGCGGGTCAGCAATCTTCTGTTCGGCGAGTATTTCTGTCCGCTTTGCGCCCGTCTGATTTCTGAAATAGAGCCGGCCTACCTGAACAATCCGGGCGACATTTTTTTACGAAAACCCGCAGCAATGAAGGCTTTGTTCAACGCCCTTATTTATTCCGGCCTTTCAATGACCATTGCTGGCACTTCGTCCCCCTCTTCGGGCGGCGAGCATATGATCTCGCATGCTTTGGATTCAACCGCCCTTGCCCACGGATTGACCCACGATTACCATGGCCGGCAGGTTGGGTTGGGAACGATTTTTGCCTGCGCGTTGTATGAACGCATTCTTGCTTTGGAAAATCCCCGGTTTCAATTGCAAACCGAGGAAACAAACAGAACTTTCTGGCAATCCCTTGTGCCGGTTGTGGAAGAGGAGCACGCGCATAAACGAAGCAGGGCGGCCAAAGCGGTTGAACAGTTGAAAAAGAAAGACTGCTGGAATGAATTGCGCGCCATTGTCCGAAAATCGGTCCGAACGCCTTCCAAAATCAGGAACTGCCTGAAATCAGCCGGCGCGGCCTATCGTCTGGCCGATATCGGTTGCGAGCACGCAAGGTTTCTGGATGCCGCGCTCAACTGCCATCAGATGCGCGCGCGCTATACGGTCATTGATCTGGCGCGCGCCGTCGGCATCATGCCGAAAGCGGCGGATGAAATCATTGAGGAATATCTGCTCTAATTGTAACTACTCCATGACAACGACAATGATTTATAGCGTCTGTGGCGTCCTCGCGTATTTATTGGGCGCCATTCCCTTTGGCCTGCTGATCGCGCGGGCCAAGGGCGTGGATATCCGCGCGGTCGGCAGTGGGAACATTGGCGCCACCAACGTGTTCCGCGCGCTTGGCAAAGGTTGGGGCATTTTGGCGTTTGCCTGCGATGCGTTGAAAGGATTTATTCCGACCAGCGTGTTTCCCCTTTTGGCCAAAACGCTTTGGGTGTTCGGTGGCGACGCCGTTTTGCCGCTGGTTTGCGCCTGCTTGGCGATTGCCGGGCATAACTGGCCGGTGTATCTGCGGTTCAAGGGCGGCAAAGGTGTGGCCACCAGTGTGGGTGCGTTGATCGGCCTGGTGCCCGTGGCGGCCGGCGTCGGCCTGTTGACTTGGGCGCTGGTTTTTGTGGCGACCCGTTATGTTTCGTTGGCGTCCATCGCGGCCGCCATCATGGTCGCCGGGGTGGTCTGGATTTTTTATGCCCCAACGGGTATCCTTTTGCCCGTTGTGTTGACAGTGCTGTGTGGACTGATCATCTGGCGGCATAAAAGTAATATCCAGCGGTTGATTCACGGATCCGAGAACCGGTTTAAATTTAAAAAATAGGCATGGTTCAACGATTCACGGTTGGGAAATTCGCTAGAAAAATCGGCAACCTGCCCGCAGTGCTACGCACAGCGTTGCAGGCGGGCCGGTGAACAGTGAACCGCTGAACCGTTAAACCGTTGAATCCTTAAACTTATGCATCGCATTGCCATACTGGGTGACGGCGGGTGGGGGACAGCGCTTGGCTTGCTCCTTATTAAACATGGGGCTGTCGTGCGCCTCTGGGGCCCGTTCCCAAAGTATATCGAGCGTCTGCGACGCGAACGCGAGAACAAGCTGTTCTTGCCGGGCGTGCCGTTGCCGGAAACCCTGCATTGGACGGCTGACCGGGACGAGGCCGTGGCCGGGGCCGAGGTCATCATCCTGGCAACGCCCTCCAAGTATTACCGGAGCGTCCTTGAATTGTTCGCCGGCCGATTGCCGTCGGATTGCGCGCTTTTAAGCGTAAGCAAGGGCCTGGATACCACCACGCATCGGCGCCTCACGGAGGTGGCTGGTGAAGTGCTCGGACACAAGTCGGTGGCCGTATTGTCCGGACCAAGCCTCGCGGGAGAGGTGGCGCGGGGGGTGCCGACCGCTGTTGTAATCGCTTGTGCGGATCACTCCCGGGCGCACGCGTTGCAAAACATTATGACAAGCCCGCAGTTCCGGGTGTACACATCCGAGGATGTCGTTGGCGTCGAACTGGGCGGCGCCTTGAAAAACATCATGGCCATTGCAACGGGCGTCAGTGACGGTCTTGGCTTTGGCGATAACACGCGCGCCGCGCTCATGACGCGCGGCCTGGCGGAAATGACGCGCCTGGGTGTCGCGTTAGGCGCGCGGCTTGAAACTTTTGCCGGTTTGAGCGGCCTTGGCGACTTGATCGTCACTTGCACGAGCCGCTTGAGCCGGAATCACTTGGTGGGCGAGCGGCTGGGGCACGGGGAGACGTTGGATCAGATTGTCGGTAGTATGAGCCAGGTGGCGGAAGGCGTGACGACCTGCGCCATTGCCCGCGCGCTGGCCCGTGAGCGCGGCGTGCGCACCCCGATTACGGACGAAGTCCATGCCATGCTCCATGAGGGTCGGAGCCCCGCCCGGGCCGTGGAAACCCTCATGACCCGCGATGTCCGCCCAGAGAGGGATTAACAGCATCTACGCATGGTGCGCAGTTGCAAAAAATCCGAAATCCGACTCGGCCTTCGCAGCCGCTTCGGCATAGGAGACAGCACGAAACTCGAAACAATATCAAAACGGTAAATGACCGAAATCATCTCGGTTTTTATAAATACATCATACGCTTGCCTGTATTAAAGGTAAATTGTAATCACAGGAGGGTTTGTATGAGCAAAATTCGTGTCGGATTGGTCGGTTGCGGCGGGATGGCCAAAAATCATGTTGCGCGATTTGAGAAAATTCGGGATCGGATTGACGTCGTGGCAGCGGTTGATATTGACAGGACCAAGGCGGAAACAACGGCAAAGGTGCTGGGCGCGGGAACGAAACCGGCGCTCGATTATCACGAGATCATTCCCGAGGTGGATGCCGCCCTGCTGGTCTTGCCCCATCACCTCCATCATCAGGCAACGCTCGATTTTTTGAGGGCTGGCAAGCACGTTCTGGTTGAAAAACCTCTGGCCAACACGGAAAAAGAATGCCTGGAAATGATTGCCGAGGCAAAAAAAACGGGAAAAATCCTGATGGTGGCGTATTGCATGCGGTTTCATCCGCTCGTGGTGAAGATGAAAGAGTTGCTGGATAACAAGACATATGGGGAATGTTTTCAATTATCGATCTGGACGGAACAGTTCACCAAATACGCCGAAGGCCACTGGGCGCACAGGGCGGCAACGGTGGGCGGTGGCCAGTTATTCAGCCACGGCTGTCATTACGTTGACTTGATGTTATGGATGATGGGGCGTCCGGTCCGAGGCTGTCATTTCGGGACCAATAAAGGCACGCCCTGGATGGAAAGAGAAGGCACCAGCAACGTCGTGATTGGCTTTGAGAACAAAGCCATGGGCTATCATTTCGGCACGTGGGGCGCGCGCGGGACCAGGTTGAAATATGCGTTTCACGCGCACTGCGAAAAGGGCATGCTGGAACTGGATCTGGCCGCGGGCAAATTGCTCGCGCATACGGCAATGAGGGAACCGCTGACGGACGCGGTCAGCAGTCTGGAGGGACTAAAGGTGATCTGGTCCCTTTATGAAGCCGAGGACCAATCAAAACTGGCGGATTTAAGGGGATTGGGTCTGGGAACAATGTTAAAAAAATGAAGCATTGGAATTTGTTTCAGATTTCGATATTCAAATTCGATTTTGGAGAAGCCCCTCATTCAGTCAGCAAAGCATCAAGTTCGGGATCGGGCGCGGCGCCGTGCCGCAGGGCATTCTGGTAATGAACGCGGGCCGTGTCGTGGTCAGTCGGCTTTTGCCGCAGGCTCAGACGCGCCAGGTTGTAGTAGGCGTCACCGAGTTTCGGATTAAGCGACAGGGCCCGCTTCATTTCTTCCTGGGCTTCTTTCATTTCGCCGGTGGCCGTCAGTGCCACGCCAAGGGCCACGTGCGCCTCGGGACATGCGCCATTCTGCTTGAGCGACTGACGCAGGAGGGGGATCGCCGCCTGATAGCGGCCGTCGTGACAATCCACCAGCGCCGCCAGCAGGTTCAAGTCGGCATCGGGCAAGGGTAAAGTCAGGGCCTGCCGGGTCAGTGCGCGCGCCTTATCCATGCGTCCCAACCGTAAACAACAGCGACAGGCGCCTTTCAAGGCCCAGGGTTCCCGTGGGAATTCTTCCAGGAGCGCGATGTACATGACAAGCGCGCCGGTGTAATCCCGGCCGCGCTCCTTGAGCGCCGCTTGCTGGAGCTTAAAGTTCAGCGGCGAGAGATTAAGAATTTCCGATTGCCGATTGCCGATTTTCGATTTCTGATCATCCGGCATCCGTTGTTCCGCCATTTGGCGTCTGTCGTCTGTCGCCTGCCCTCCGTAGCGCCTTGGCGTAGGAGGGTCCATCGTCGCTTCCCGCTTGCCACTCCCTTGCAAGTTCTGGAGCGCTTCGCGGCAATAGTTGATACGGAATGAGACTACGGCCGGTTGCCACTGTGGATAGTCGGCGGCCAGTTTGCCGAAAAGGTCCCGCGCCTCGGTGTAAAGATCAGCGGCTTCCACCTGCATGCCCTTTTCGTTCAGCCAGTCGGCCAGCGACATGGAATTGTAGGCCGTTAGGAATTGACTCGCTGGCGACGATTTGTCGTCCCGACTCTCCGATCCCGACTCTTCGGCCCCGACTCTCCGTGAGGTCGGGAGGGAGGGATCGCCCGCGACGCCGATGGGAACGGCCGCCAGTGCCAGCATGGCCAGCACGATGCCGGTTGGCAACCCAAACCCAAGCAAAGCTGTTTTCATGGGGCGCATGCTCCTCCCGTTTGACTTTAATGCCGTATCTGGTAATAATAACAGCATGCAATGGATCATTCCATTACCGGCTTATCACACCACACATCGGGATGTCCGTCAATCTTGTTCTGCTGACCTCAACCGATGCGCGGGGTCGGCCCGTGAATCGGGCATGATCCTCGTAACCGTCCTGCTTTTCATGGCCATCATCCTGGCGCTCGTCATCCAGGCCCAGGTGGTTGCGCGGATGGCTCTGCGGTTTGAAGACCGCCAGTCCCTGCGGGCGCAATTACGCGTGGCGGCGGCCGAAGCCGCCTGGAATGCCCTATGCGTGCTGGCCGCCGATGACAACCTGCAGGTGGACCATACCAACGAACCCTGGGCCGCCTGGCAGACGAATTGCCTGCCGAATACCGTCGAGACCATTGCCTTGATCACCGACGAGAACCGGTATTTTAACGTCAACAACTTGGTGGCCATACCCAGTAACGCGGCCGTCCGTTTGCCGGTCGCGATTGTCCGGGATATGTTCGCCGCCAACGAATGGCCCGATCCGGTCGGCGAAACCCAGGCACTGAAAGACTGGATGGACTCTGACACGGAAGGCACGCGCGAGGCCGGCTATTACCACCAGGCACACCTGTCACGGGAGCCGCCTAATGCCCCAATGGAAAGCCCGGCTGAACTGGATGGTGTTCTGAATGCCACGCGGGCGGAGCGGCGCGCGGCGCCACCGGCGCTCACGGTATTGCCGGATCGGGTGGATCGGATCGTGCCCATTAATGTAAATACGGCCGGCCGCGAGGTTCTCCAAGCGGTGCTGGGCGCGGGCCGGAGCGCTCTGGCGGAGAAAATTTGCCGGCGGCGCGACGCTCATCCCGTGACCGCCCTGAACCAGGTGATGGACGCCAAAACCCTGGTTGCCTTGCGTCCATACCTGGATACGCGCAGCCGTTATTTTTCGGTGGCCGCGCAAGCCGCCCGGAACGGACAGCAGGAAACTATCTATGCCCTCGTGCGACGCGACGACCAAGGAGAGATCGAAATATTACGCTGGGTATACCGCTAATGGCATCTTCGGAAAAATTACTTTATACCTGCCGGAGCGCAATGCCGTTCCGACCGCGGATTTGTTATGGCGTGACGCTTTCGGGCGTCGTCGCCGTCACGGTCCGGGCCTGGCGTTCGTCGGGCGGAACCGTGCGCCAGGCCGTGCTGACCCCGGGTGAAACGGCGGCGCGCCGTCCGTCAGCCGGCGGACTGGTTGAATCGGCCCGAAGCGGTGGTATGACGGCAGGCTGTCTGGCCGTGCAGGAAAGTCTCACGCTATGGCTGAATTCGCCGCTGGTGTCGCGCGCCAAGGCTGAGAAAGTGTTGCCCGCGCTACTGGATATCCAGTTGCCGTTTCCGGTGGAGGAATGCATGTACCGGTTTGTGGAATTTCGCCGGACACCCGAGGGTACGGTCAGTGCCCTGGTTTGCGCCGCACGCCGCGAAGCCATTCAAGCCTGCCTGGAGCGCTACCAGGCGCAGGGCACGGACCCGATGCTATTGGATCATGAGGGACTCGCGCTCTGGACGCAAAGCCTGGTGGAATGGCCCGCCGAGCCGCGCCGACATAGAGTGCTGGTTTACCTGGCTAACGATCACGCCACGCTGGTCATCGGGTGCGGCGAGCGTTACGGTAACGCGCACAGTCTACAGATGCCGGCGTCGCCCACGGCGGAAACCATTCTGCATGCTTCTGCTATAATGGCCTGCCATGAGTCCCTCGACTTCGCTCGGGTTCTTGAGCCTGTCGAAAGACAAGCAAGTCCTGAGTCCGCCGAAGGACGAAGCGCGTCGAATGGCGACCTTGTCAACCGTCTCCAACTCAATCTGCACGCGGGCCTTCCGGCCGGCACTGGCGTGCAATGGCTGATTTGCGGCGCGCGCGCCGGTGGGGCGGCTGTGGTCGAAACATTGCATCGATCACTGACCCGGGATTGGCCGGGTCCTTTAACGTTGATTGAAGAGCCGGCCTCGTTCCTGGCGCGCGCCCTGTGCGTGCGCGCGCTTAAGCGTGGGCCATTGCGCTGCAATTTGCGTCAGCAAACCTTTACGCATCCAGCGGTACGGCGCGCCGCGGATGGGCGCGCGCGCGCCGCCGCCGTGGGTATCCTGATTGCCGGTATCCTGCTGGCGGGTTTCAGTTTGACATCGCGCCTGCTGGGCGAGCGGCGATTTAACCGCATCAAATCCGAAATCGCGGCGCTGGCCGGCGAGTTGGCGCCCGGTGTGACGATTCCGTATGGGCGGGAAATTCCGGAAGTTCAGAAAGCATGGGAGAAACAGGCGCCACAAACCGCGCCTTTTCTTGACGCGTTTACGCCGTCGCTGGCCGTGCGGCTGGCCGAGGTGATCAAGGCGGGTCAGGCATCGGCCGTGCGGTTCGAGACCTTGAGCCTGAGGCGGAACAGCCTGATCCTGTCCGGGGTGACGGAGGACTGGGATCAGTGCGGGCAGTTGGAACAGCGCCTGAAGGCGTTAGGCTACACCGTGAAACTAGAGCGGCAAGAGGCCGTGGCGGAAACCGAGGTGCGGTTCACGGTTAATGCCGAAGGGGGTGGACCGTGAAAGGCAATGCCTTGCTGGTTTTGCAGGCCTGTGCGCTGGCGGTGTTTCTGGCCGGTGTCCTGGCGTCAATCGTCACGATCCGTCAGAACTTGGATCTACGCGGGAAGATCCGGAACAAAATTGAGACGCTTACCCAGTTAGCCGCGATAAAACAGACACGCGACCGGCATCAGGCGGCCCTGCGCGTCTTTGAGGCCTTGAGCAACGCCGCTCCGACGGCATTGGCGAGCGTGGGCCGTATCACCGTGACTAACGCGACGCCGGAAATTCGGGAGCGTGAATCTCGAAACCTGACGGCGGGCTGGACTCTCCGTCAGATGGAAGTGGTGTTCAGCGAAGTAAATCTTAGCCAGGTACCCAGTTTTCTGCAGGCGGCCGAAATGCAACGTCCGCCCTGGCGGCTGGTGGAATGCATGCTGGCCTCATCCCGTCAGGCGGATGGGTTGGGCCGGGTGGTGCTGATCCTGGAGGCGGTGGGGAAGGGCGGAAAGCCGGATGGCGGACGACAGACGACGGAGAAATCACCGTAAAGCGCCACGTCGCCCCCATGGGGCAAGTGGCCGCTTGCCCCGCCGCGGGGTGACGCGTTTGAGCGTGGCTTGCCCTCCGACCTTCCTACGCCCACCGAAGCGGGCTTCGCAAAGGCGGGAGCGCCTTGGCGTAGGAGGGAGCGTGAAGCGGCCAACCGCGTTCAGGTTTTTTTCGTCACCTGCTCGACGAGCTTATCGGCCTTGAAGAACCGCATCCATGTTTTTTCGGCGCACAGCCGCCGGATGATGAACAGCGGCACGAGGGTATAGAGAATGCCGAGAACCAGGAGCGCCACGCCCACCGCCCACCAGTTTTGGAATGCCAGGTAAAGCAACATTCCCAGCCCGATGTGCAGAAGCACGAACCCCGCGGCCAGCAGGCCGGCGCCTAGGACTATCACCAGGACGGCCAGGAAGGCTTGCCTGGCCGAGCGCACGCCCTTGACGTAGCCGATGGCCATTTCCAGCTTGATCAGCTCCAGGGACGTCTGCCGATATTTATTCAACAGCCACACGGAGACTGTTGCAAACAGGGTTCGCAAAAGATGAGTCCACATAATTCCCCATCCGGCGGGCAGGCCCGGATGGCCATGCCCGCCCGACAATCGAAACAATAGATTGCATTCGGAACATTCTCACACGGAGCCACAAAGGTCACAAAGTTAGTTCCCGATCAGGAAGCTTTCCTTCGTGGCTTGGAGCCTTTGTGTGAGACACAGATTCCGAGATCTTCGTTTTATGTTTCCCAAACAGATGACCGATGAAAGCGCTTATTTATTCCTCCCCAGGATGTAACCGATCAGCAACGCGGCGACGGCGACCCCGCTGATATATGGCCACGGATTCTCATGAACTTGCTCATCCATTTCGGCGGCGATTTCCTTGCCCTTAACGAGGCCGATATCCTTCGCCTGCTGGGCGGCTTCCATGGTTCGTTTCCTGGCGGCGGCCATTGTATCGGCAATGCCGAGCTGGGTCTCGCCCAGCGCATCTTTCAGATTCCGGTATTTATTCGATACCAGCGTGCGCAGTTCTTCTTTCTTCCCTTTGGCCGCATCTTCCAGCAGTCGCAGGGCTTCCGAGAGCTTTTCATTGTTGGACAATGTCTGTTCCATGATCCATCACTCCTTTCAGTTGTTATTTTTCTTAGCTTAGTACATAGAAGGGAGAAGTCAAGCCTTTATTTCAGGAGCTGATATAAGAGCTGAAGTAGAGCTTGCACCCACCAGCCCGCGTTGGCATACTCGGCGTTATATGGCTCTGCATCCTCAATTTCCAACCTCACCCTACGCGCCGCTCGTGCCGGAACAACGCTGGTTTCCTGCGGACGAGGCATTGCGGAGCACCGCCTACGAGAAGCTTTTGCCGCCATTGGTCGCCAAGGTGCGCGAAGAGATTTTTGCGTGGCGAAATGGAGACTATGCCGGCGTTTCTCCAACGTCTCGGGCGTTGCTGCACTGGTGGTTCGATACAGAGCATTTAATCGAAGACGCTGACGGATCGTTTTCGCCGCTACGGTACTACTTTGCCCAACGAGAAGCTGTCGAGACGGTCATTTGGCTATACGAAGTCCGGCGCGCCCGCGACAAATTCGATCTCTTGCGGTTCGACGCTTCGAAGGCGGTGTCATCCGGGATGTTCGATGAAGACTGGCCGCGCTACGTGCTCAAGATGGCGACCGGCGCCGGCAAGACCAAGGTCCTGTCGCTGCTTCTTGCTTGGAGTTTCTTTCACAAGTCGTACGAGCCGGACTCTCCGCTTTCGCGAAACTTCCTTGTCATCGCCCCGAATATCATAGTGCTCGACCGGTTGCGTGCCGACTTCGATGGCCTCAAGATTTTCTTCAACGATCCTGTCCTTCCCGACAACGGGCACGACGGCCGGAACTGGCACGACGATTTCCAAGTCACTCTCCATATCCAAGACGATGTGCGCGTCATTCGCGAGACAGGGAATATCTTCCTGACCAATATTCACCGCGTTTTTCTCGGCGACGTGCGCGACCCGTCGCTTGAAGACGACGACCTGCGCGACTATTTCCTCGCGCCATTCGGCCCGAAGCCTGTCGGCAAGACAACCGACAGCAAGACCGACCTCGGGGAAATCGTCCGAGAAATCGGAGAGCTTGCCGTTTTCAATGACGAGGCGCATCACATTCACAACCCGAAGATGGCATGGTTCAAGTCCATTCAGGACATTCATCACCGGATGCTACAAAAGGACAAGCGCCTGGCGCTGCAACTCGATGTGACGGCTACACCCCGCCATGACAACGGCGCGATATTCGTTCAGACCGTTTCCGATTACCCGCTCGTCGAGGCGATTCACCAGAACGTTGTCAAGCATCCCGTCTTGCCGGATGCCCCGAGCCGCGCCAAGCTCCACGAGCACAAGAGCGCCATCTTCACCGAGAAGTATGCCGACTACCTCGCCCTCGGCATAGAGGAATGGAAAAAGAGCTATGCCGAGCACGAGCCTCTTGGAAAAAAGGCCGTGCTTTTCGTGATGACGGATGACACGCGCAACTGCGACGAGGTCGGCGTGTATCTTGAGAAAATCTGCCCCGAATTGCAGGGCGCGGTTCTGGTCATTCACACGAAAAACAATGGCGAAATCTCGGAAGCGGCGTCCGGCAAGAATAAGGAAGAACTGGAAAGTCTCCGCGCCGCCGCCAATTCCATTGATACATGGGATAGCCGCTACAAAGCCATTGTCTCGGTGCTCATGCTCAAGGAAGGCTGGGACGTGCGGAACGTCACCACCGTGGTCGGACTACGCGCATTCAGTTCGGCGAGCGATATTCTTCCCGAACAGACTATTGGTCGCGGGTTGCGCCGCATGTATTTCGGCACCGATACACGCGAAGCCGTCTCCGTCATGGGTACGCCGGCGTTCATGGAGTTTGTCGAATCCATCGAAACCGAAGGTGTCACCTTGGAGCATGTGCCGATGGGCGGCGGCAGTGGCCGGCAGGAATCGCTGATTGTTGAAGTGGATACGCAGAATCCCGAGAAGAACATCGGCGCGCTCGACATCCCGCTCCCGAAGCTCACGCGCCGGTATCAGCGCGATTACAAAGACCTCGACGCGCTTGCCCCCTCAGCTTTCGGGAATGCGCGGCTACCCCTCAAGCCGTTCACGCCTGAGGAAACGCGCGAGATCGTTTTCAAGCTTATGCTCGACGACCAGATTCATCACGTCATCCAACTCGACGCTTCCGGGCCTGCCGACTACCGTTCGGTGGTGGGGTTCTTTGCCCGGCAACTCCTCAAAGACCTTCGGCTTGTCGGTGGTTACGATGTAGTCTACGGGAAAGTTAAGACCTTCATGCGCGAGCACCTGTTCGACCCGTCGCCCGTCAACCTTGAAGACCCGGTCGTGCTCCGTAATCTATCCGAACCGGACGCGGGCAAGATTCTTTATGACGCTTTCAAAACCGCGATCAATGCCCTCACAATCCAGCAGTCCGGTACGACACGCATCGAAGACCGGATTCGCCTGCGCGACATGCGTCCGTTTCGCACCGAACCGCGCGGCTTTCTGGTGCCCAGGAAGTCCCTTTTCAACCGAATCGTTGGCGAACCTGGCGCCGGTGGGCTTGAACTGAAGTTTGCCGCATTCCTCGACAGTGAAGAGGCAAAGGATATTGTGGCATTCGCCAAGAATTACTATGCCATCGGATTCAAGCTCGACTACGTCAAAGCGGATGGCGACCTCTCGACCTACACGCCTGACTTTGTTGTCCGCACAACCGACGGCACGATTTGGATTGTTGAAACCAAGGGACGGGAGGAACTCGATCTCCCACAGAAGATGGAACGGCTACGCCAGTGGTGCGCCGCCGCGACCGCCGCAGAGGAGAACGGGCAGAGGTATGATTTCGTGTTCGTCGATCAGAACGGTTTCGAGAAACACGCACCAAAGACTTTTGCAGCGCTCGCGGCAAGCTTTACGGAATACAAAGGATAACCATGAACGACATCGCTCCAAATCCCGAGACGCGCATCGCGTTGTTTCAGCGCAAAGAAGTCCGTCGCATCATTCACAATAACGAGTGGTGGTTTGTCATCACTGATGTCGTCGCCGCACTGACGGATTCGGTCAATGCCAGCGACTATCTGAAGAAGCTCCGCAAGCGCGACCCGTCCCTTGACGAGGTTTTCAAAGGGGGGGGACAAATTGTCCCCCCCCTTGGCCTTGAGTTTGACACGGCAGGCGGATGCCAGTTGCTCCAGTGCTGGAATACCGAAGGGCTCTTCCGCCTCATCCAATCCATTCCCAGCCTCAAGGCCGAGCCGTTCAAGCGCTGGCTGGCCAGGGTCGGCTACGAGCGCATCCAGGAAATCGAAGACCCGGAACTGGCCACCAAACGCACCCGCGCCCTCTATAAGGCCAAAGGCTACTCCGACGCCTGGATTGAGAAGCGGATGCGTTCCATCACCATCCGTGACGAGTTGACCGATGAATGGAAGAAACGCGGCGTGAAAGAGCAGATCGAATACGCCATTCTCACCGCCGAAATCTCCCAGGCCACTTTCGGGATGACGCCTGGCCAATACGCCGAATTCAAACGCCTCAAACGCGAAAACCTTCGCGACCACATGAGCGACCTTGAACTCATCTTCTCCATGCTGGGCGAAGCCTCCACGACGGAAATCACCCGTACCCGCGACGCCCAAGGCTTCCCGGAAAGCAAACACGCCGCCCACGCGGGCGGCATGGTCGCCGGCAATGCCCGCCGCGAATTGGAAAAGAAGAGCGGTCGCCCGGTTGTCACCCGCGAAAACTATCTGGCGCTGACGCAGTCTGCGAAGAAGATCAAGCCGCTGGTCACAGCCAGGAAATCCCGAAAGAAGGCTTGAACAAGGAACAGCGCGACGACGAGGAATTTGGCAACGATGCTTGAGCGTTTATAACAAAATATACTCGCTTTAAGATATAACCATGTATAAATGGATACACATGGATCCCATCAAACTGTAACCGAGACAACCATGCCACGCCACCACGACACCGAAAAATACGAACTCTCCGACGCGGAGAAACGCGACCTCACCATGCTTATCAAGGAAGGCAAATCGCTCCCGGAAAAATACCGGTTCCTGCTTTTCGAGGACAAACGCGAGGTCGAACTCGTCTGGAACGGCAAAACCCGCGAAGTCTGCAACGTCATCCTCCCGTTCCAGACGCTGGAGCACATTGACGAGCCGCGCAAGGAACAGCGCGACGACGAGGAACTCGGCCTCGACACCGGCGGGCGGCAGGTCAAAGGCTGGACCAACAAGCTCGGCTGGGGCGACAACAAGCTGATCCTCTCCTCGCTCAAGAGCGGCGCGCTCCGCCGCCAGATCGAGGACGCCGGCGGATTGAAACTCATCTACATTGATCCGCCCTTCGATGTCGGCGCGGATTTCTCCATGGACATCGAGATCGGCGGCGAAACCTTCCACAAAGAACCCAACCTCCTCGAACAAATCGCCTACCGCGACACCTGGGGACGCGGCGCGGATTCTTTCATCGCCATGATCTACGAACGCCTCATCCTCATGCGCGATTTGATGCACAGCGAGGGAAGCATCTACCTGCACTGCGACTGGCGGGTGAACGCGTTCATCCGGCTCGCAATGAATGAAATTTTCGGCCAAAATTATTTCAGAAATGAAATCATTTGGCAGCGAACCGGTGCTCATAACGACGCAGATCAGTTTGGCGTAGTTAGCGATTCGATCTTCTATTTCAGCAAAGCCGATTCGTGGACGTACAACCCGATTTACGTCCCGCTTTCGGACGAGCATTTGGAAACACGATTTAACCAAATCGAAGAGGGAACGAGCAGACCGTTCTTCGCCGGCCCAATAACCGCGCCCGGTGATGGACCGTCTCGAATGTTCCATGGCAAGGAAATCAGTCCACCGAAAGGTCGGCACTGGAGCTATTCACAGGAGAAAATTGATGCTCTCGAAGCGGCTAACCGACTTTATTATTCGTTTACTGGCACGCCCTACTTGAAACAATACAAAGATGAGAATGCCGAACAAGGTCGCAGGATTCAATCCGTCTGGGCTGATATTTTACCGTCAAAGACAGGCTTTGAGGTGCTCGGCTACCCAACACAGAAACCGGAAAAACTGCTCGACCGAATCATCAGTGCCAGTAGCAACGAAGGCGATTTGGTGGCGGACTTTTTCTGCGGGAGCGGCACGACAGCGGCGGTGGCGGAGAAGCTGGGGCGCAAGTGGATCGCCAGCGATCTCGGCAAGTTCGCCATTCACACCACCCGGAAGAGATTGATTCAAGTGCAGCGGGAACTGAAACGGGACAATCGTCCCTTCCGCGCGTTCGAGGTGCTGAACCTCGGTCGGTACGAGCGGCAGGCGTATCTGAACGTCTCCACGCGCCTGACCGGCAAGAAGAAGGAGCAGGCGTTGGCGAAAAAGGAACAGGAGTTCCGCGAGTTGATCCTGAAAGCCTACCGGGCCGAGCCGTTACCGGAAGCGGGTTTTTTCCACGGCAAGCTGGCCGGTCGGCTCGTCGTGGTCGGCCCGATCAATCTGCCGGTCGGTCGCCTGTTCGTCGAGGAAGTCATCACCGAATGCCGCAAACGCGGGGCGTCGCGAGTGGACGTGCTGGCGTTCGAGTTTGAGATGGGCCTGTTCCCCGCCGTGCTCGACGAGGCGAAGCAGAAGGGCATTGATCTCGCCCCGAAAGCCATCCCGCCGGAAGTGTTCGACAAGCGCGCGGTCGAGAAAGGCCAGGTGCGTTTCCACGACGTGAGCTACATTGAGGCGACGCCCCGGTACGAAGCGAAGAACAAACTGCGCGTGGCGGTGGAGTTGACGGATTTTTCCGTGTATTACACGCAAGGCTTGGTGGACGCCATCGCCGCCGAGTTGAAGGAAGGCAAGAGCGAGGTCGTGTGCGAGCAGGGCCAGCTCATCAAGGTGAGCAAGGACAAGGCAGGCGTGGTCACGCCCGAGAAGCTGACCAAGCACTGGACGGACTGGGTGGATTACTGGGCAGTGGACTTCGACTACCAGAGCCGCAAAGAGATCATCAAAGTCGCCAAGCAGATGGGCGTGGAAGGCGCGCTGCCCGGCGTGGTCGTGGCGGGCGCGGAGTTCGTCGAATTCGAGGAGCGCTGGACCGGCTCCTACATCTTCGAGAACGAATGGCAGAGTTTCCGCACCCGCAAAGACCGGAATCTTGAACTTACCTCCGCCGCGCACGATTACGCCAAGCCCGGCCGCTACACTGTCGCGGTGAAGGTGATCGACATCTTCGGCAACGATACCATGACCCTCGTGCCGGTGACTGTGGGATAACAAGAAAGAGAAGGCAGAGATGAAGCTAAGCGAGCTAAGGATAAAGAACTTCAAATCCATAAAGGACAGCGGGTCAATCCGTATTGAATCCCTGCAAGCGTTCGTCGGAGAAAACAATGCTGGCAAGTCGAACATCCTTTCTGCGCTTGATCTCTTCCTGACTTCGGGCGCTGGTGGCCTCACGGAGGAAGATTTCTTCAACCCGGGTGAACCTATTTCGATAACCGCGACTTTTGGCAACCTATTGCCACACGAGCGCAAGCCACCGCTTCGGAAATACCTCTTGGGCGACAAGCTGATTCTTGAGAAGCAAATCGCGCTGGTACCTGACAAGAAAACTCCGGGCAAACTTAAAGCAGAGGCAGAGTATCATGGATATATCGCGAAACCTAAGGATTGGTGGCTAAGCGTCGAAGGCGTCCTGGAAGAAAAAGGTGACACCTTCAGAGGGTGGAAGCAGCTTGCCGAGGAACACGGCCTGAGCGATTACGTGACGGACGCCAAAGGAAATGTGAATAGAACAAGCTACTCCGCAGGCATGCAGAGATATAGTGAGGAACATCCTGAAATTGAATATGTAGAGCCTAAGCTCGGCGAAACGCAGGCGCTCGGTTTACAGCCAGCGCTACTCGAAGCTTTGCCTGCGTTCCACCTTTTGCCCGCAATCACTGATTACTCTGAGGAAATCGACAAGCGGGCGACGAACACTAATTTTCGCAAGCTCATGGCCGATCTCTCTGAGCGAATCCTCAAGGCTGATCCTAGATACCAAGAACTTATCGCGTCCCTCACTCGATTGACTCGGCTGTTGAATGCCCCAAAACAAGGGGAGGCGCGTGCTGCTGGAGAAGAGCGATTGGCTGTTTTGAGCGGCATCGAAAGTAAGATCCGGAACCTTCTCGCAAAGTTGATGCCCAGCACCAGAAGCATTCGTCTCGACATTCTCGTGGACGAAATGAAGGAAGTGTTTTCGCGGGGCGTATCTGTCCGGATTGATGACGGGAAAGACACTGACGTGCTGCGAAAAGGCCATGGAATGCAGAGGTGCGTCGTATTTGCGTTCCTCCAAGCGTTAGTCTTGAACCAGAGAGGGCAGCTTGTACCGCAACAAGACGCGAAGGACGACGAACAGACGCAAAACGCGCAGAAGACCATAATCTTCGCCATCGAAGAGCCCGAGTTGTACATCCACCCGCAGATGCAGCGTGCCATATACTCTGTCTTGAAGGAGTTCGCGCTGAGCGACCAAGTGATCTACGTCACGCACGAACCGGCATTTGTCGACATTGCCGCCTACCACCAAGTCGCTGTTGTGAGGAAGCCGTCTCCAACCGTTGGCACGCAGGTGACGCAGTGCGAGGTTGGCATGCTAGGGGACGTGGAGGAAAGGAAAGGCTTCCAATTTCTCAACACTTTCGGCGTGGAGCAGAATGAAATGTTTTTTGCACAGAAGGTAATTCTGGTGGAGGGAGAGGAGGATTTGATCGGCATTCTCGCAACTGGCCGTCACCTCGGCCTGTTCACGGAGTTCCCAGAAGAACGTGGCTACACGGTGATTGTCACCGGTAACAAGGAGGAAATGCTGAAGTTTATGAAGGTTTTGTCCGCATTCAAAATTCCGTATGTCGTCTTGCATGAATTGGACGGCAACCCGAGTCTCGCAATCAATGTGACGATTAAGAACATAGCGACCGGCAATCGCAGGGTAGAATTGCCGAACAGAATGGAAGAAGCTGCCGGCCACAAAGGACACTTCGGCAAGACATACGACGCAAAGATGTTCTTCAAGAACCCCCAGAACAGCCAACAACCGTTCAAGGATGCCGTCACCCAGCTATTCGCCGACGTGCAAGCCTGACCGGCCGGTTTCGATTCTTGCCATACCGGCGCGGGCTTCTTTACCATGCAACCGCCAAAAACTCCGTAAGCGCCTGATAAATAGCCTCTCAGTTTCTCGCGGACGGCGCTCGGCTGACGGTCATTTGCGTTAACTACACACTTCCGTTCTGGAATACCTTGTTCTGGTTGATTTTAATGGGGTGAGCGATTATACTGCCAGCAGGTATTAACTCAAAACGGGAGGATCAGGGGGGTGGAGACACAACTATTCAGCGAACGCGTACAGATCGAACGCAAGCAATTCTTTTTCGACTTCAAGGAAAATGCCAATGGTCGTTTCCTGAAGATTACGGAAGAAGTTGGCGGTCATCGGGATACCATCATTGTTCCCGCCTCGGGCCTGCCGTTGTTCCGGGAGACGATTGATCGCGTCATGGCCGCCAACTAAGGTGCCAGAGCGCTTCAGTGCTTGGTTAATCTGACGCCAGGGCCATGGCGATCAGGCGCGAAGCGGTCCAGCGCGGCCAGGCGGCACACGTCCTGGCCAAAGAGCCGGACCTTGCCCGCACTCGGCGGGTGCAGGCCGGTCAGTACCCGCAGGAGCGTGGATTTGCCCGCTCCGTTGGGCCCCAGGAGCGCCACCATCTCGCCTTCCGCGACCTCAAAGTTGATATCGTTCAACACGGTTCGCGCGGCGTAACCGGCCGAAAGATGTTTAAAGGTGAAGGCGGCGTTCATGCTCGTCAGGGCTCGTAAAGAAATAAGTTGTTACGCCCGTGAAGATACCAGTTCAGAAGAGGGAAGACAAAGGGATATTGGGTTGGACCTTTCAAACCGACTGGCGGGGATAATGAGGGGAAAATAAAAAAGGGACTCTGTCTTGTAAGGCCAGAGGCCCTTTTTACGAGAGCTAACAGGAATGATGGCTGCTACTGCACGATCACATTCACCGAATCAACGAAAATAGGTCCATCTACGTTCAGAATCCCATCCATCGGATAATCAACGGCAAAATAGAACGTGTATGAACCAGTTCCTAAACCAGTCATGTTCAACACTTCCGTGGCCGGTAGATTGAATAAACCGCCTTGGTACACTGGACGCCAAGCGCCCTCCTGCGTCCATCCTGCCGCACTATCCATGTAATACCAAGACGATCCAGCACAAACAACTACCCACCAGTCAACAGGTACGCCCACATAAGACCCCGCATCCATTTCCACGGTGACGGACAAGGCTCCGGGATAATTCACGGTGACAATATCCACGGCGCCATTGGCTTTGATTATTGGTTCCGGCAACGCATTGTTCCATAGCGCGGTCGGGCGGCCGCCGAACGTCGGTTCCCAGCCCGTAGTCCCGGCCACGTAATAGACGGTGGCATTGTCAGCATTGTAGAACACATTAGAACCAACGCTGGGGGCGTTACCTCGGAAATAGGCGCCAGCCAGGCTGGTACAGGAAGCGAATACATAGTCCTCGATGCTGGTGACGCTGGCGGGGATCGTGACGCTGGTCAGGCTGCTGCAGCCAACGAACGTCCAGTACTTGATGCTGGTAACGCCGGTAGGGATCGTGACGCTGCCCAGGCTGGTGCAGCGTTCGAACGCGTAATACCCGATGTTGGTGACGTTATTGGGGATTGTGATGCCGGTCAGGCTGGTGCAGAAGTGAAACCCATTGTCCCCGATGCTGGTGACGCTGGCGGGGATCGTGACGCCGGTCAGGCTGGTGCACCAGTAGAATGCCCCGTTCCCGATGCCGGTGACGCTGGCGGGGATCGTGTAGGCTCCGGCTTTGCCCCCCGGACATTGGATGAGCGTGGTCTGGTTTTTGTTGAACAAGACCCCGTCCGAACTGCTATATGCGGAGTTGAGCGCATCCACCGTGATTGCCGCCAAGCTGGTGCATCTAATGAACACCCCGTATCCGATATTAGTGACACTGCCGGGGATTGTGATGCCGGTCAGGCTGGTGCATTCATAGAACGCCGATTCCCCGATGCTGGTGACGTTGGCGGGGATCGTGACCCCGGCCAGGCTGGTGCAGGAAGAGAACGCCGATTCCCCGATGCTGGTGACGCCGTTGCCGATCGTGACACTGGTTAGTTTGGTGCAGCTCATGAACGCTTCTTTCCCGATGCTGGTGACGCTGTTGGGGATCGTGTAGGCTCCAGTTTTACCCCACGGACATTGGATTAGCGTGGTTTGGCTCACGTTGAACAAGACCCCGTCCAAACTGCTATATGTGGAGTTGAGCGCATCCACCGTGATGGCCGTCAGGTTGGTGCAGTAATTGAACACCCTGAACCCGATGCTGGTGACGCCCTTGCCGATCGTGACCCCGGCCAAACTGGTGCATTCATTGAACGCATATTCCTCGATGTAGGTAACGCTGTCGGGGATCGTGACGCCGGTCAGGGTGGTGCGGGCAGAGAACGCATAGCGCCCGATGCCGACGACGGTCCGGCCCTCGATGTTGGACGGGATGGTCAGCGCGGTGCCAAGCCCTGTGTATTCGTCGATTCTGATCGTACCATTGGGATTTATCGTGTAGACGAAATCACCGGAAGTTTCAGCTTTTACGGTTATCGTGATTGCCAGCAAGAAAAACACAGGCAACCACCATGTCCTGCCGATTCGTTCCATCCTTGATGTTTTCATGGCTCTCCTGATTTTATTGATTTTTCGAAACACCGTGCGTTAACTGCAAAACTCTTTATCCAGCGGGAAAAGGTTAATTCAAATCCTTGTCGCAATCTGAATCAAATACCCGATTCGATTTAAATGGCTCTACACCACAATTTATGGGCGGGGTGAATGAAACAAAGCATAGCGGATAAAGGAACAACGTCAAGGAAAAACAACAAAAAAATTTTGAAGTCAAGCGCGCTTCCGCGACCCAAATCCTCGCCTAAGACCGACGGATTGTTTTGCGAACACGCCTTTCGCACTATGCTCGCGCGGCGGTCGGGGCCGCCCGCCCTCCAGAAGAATCCTCGCGTGAGTCTCGATAACGCCATGGAGGGCGGCGGACTCGACATGCGCCAGGCGGCCGACCGTAAGAACGGCCGTTGGAATGTCGGCGAGCGTTGCACAGGGTACCCGCACGCGACGGACACCCAGTTGCGTCATCAGGTTGGCCACCGTTTCATCTTCCAGGGCTACATCCAGGATCAGGGTTGGACGGGTTTTCAAGAGCCGGTCCATGGAGGGTGCGCCGAATCCGCCGATCACGGGCACGGATTTGATGATTTCCGGCGGATAATCGCATACGCTGGTTCGGCCCACGAGTGCGCCGCCCGCGCCGACGGCGCAGACAATTTCAGTAAGGTTGGGCGCTAACGAAACAATCCGGTCCCCCTCCGGCGCCGGGTCCGGCTGGCGCGGCGCGCAGCCGGCCGGCAGGAAGACGAGGAACAAAAAGAGGGCAATGGCTGATTTCATACGTTTTCCAGGCAAGGCATAATCGCGGCGATGGCGAACAGGAGGATGCATTCGATCAGCTCATTGGAAAATCCCAACAGGTCGCCCGTGACACCGCCGAAGGCGCGTTTCATCCATTGGGCCAACAAATATCCAATGATAAACGTGAACACAAACAATGCCAGTCCGCTAAGTTGGATCAGTAATCCGCACAAGACCAGTGCCAGGATGCCGGCGACGATAAAATGCGACGCGCCCGCTTGTTCAACAAACGCTTCCGCTTTACCGCCTTCGTTGCGGGCATAGGGGAGCGTCACGGCCAGCAGAACCTGGATCAGGCGCGCGAGAATGAAAGGAACCGGAATCCAAACCCATTGTCCGTATATCGCCAACTGGGCGAGCGCCGCAGACTTCATCAGCAACACGAGCACGATGGCCACGACGCCGAACGCGCCGACATGATGGTCTTTCATGATTTCCAGCCGGCGCGCGCGGGTGGGGGCGCCATAGAAACCATCCACCGTGTCGCTCAGGCCGTCCAAGTGCAGGCCGCGTGTGACCCAGGCGGACACAAACACGCCGGCCACGCCGGCGCCCACGGGCCAGGCCAGCACGCCGCCCAGGAGCCAGGTGACCAGTGTTACCAGCCCGCCGATGAGTGCGCCCACCAGCGGAAAGTAATACAGGGCATTAGCCAACCGCTCCGTATCCTTGCCGGGCATGGGCAGAATCGTCAACGTCCGCATGGCGGTGATGAAACCACGAAATATCATAAGTTTGCCAACGCGGGCTTTGCCCGCAACCTAAGTATGTTCTCTCACTGCTAACGCGGAAATCAACGCTTTCTGGTTTTCCAGCCGAATATTGACTGCCGCGATCAACGCCTTGTTTGTAGCCTCCAATCAACTGCTTCCAATCCGAAATCAGCAATCCGCAATCAACAATGGATTCAGGCGCCCGGCGCAATGCCGGCCTGTTCGAAGGTTGCCATTTCGTTATAGATGGCCAGCGCGTCTTCCATGATTTGCATGGCGATGGCCGCGCCCGTGCCCTCGCCCAGGCGCATATCCAAGCTGACGATCGGCCGCAAACATTCCTTTTCAAAAAAATTACGGTGACCAGGTTCGGCGCTCATGTGCGCGAAGAACAGGTAATCCTTCACGGCCGGGCACAGGCGCATGGCGACCAGCGCGCCGGCGCTGGAGATGAAGCCATCAACCACCACCGGCCGCGCCCGCGCCGCCGCACCCAGGCACAACCCGCAAATACCCGCGATTTCCAGGCCGCCTAAAGCCGCCAGCGTCGCAAGCGGGTCCGTGCAGCGTGCCCGGTTGACGGCCATGGCCTGTTCCACAATCTGCCGCTTACGTGCTATTCCCCCGGCGTCAAGTCCCGTACCTGGGCCGACCAGGTCGCCCGCCGGCAGGTCGAGCAGGACGGACAAAAGTGCCGTTGCCGGAGTCGTGTTGCCGATGCCCATTTCGCCTGTGGCCATCAGGGTTACGTGACTGTTCGCGGCCTGGTTGGCGCGTTTGATGCCCACAATGACGGCCCGCACGGCCTCTTCTGCGGTCATCGCCGCTCCGTGGGCAATATTGTCGGAGCCGCGCTTGACGTTCAGGCGGAGCAGGCCCTTCAGCTTGCCGGGGTCCTCCGCCATGCCGATATCAATAACTTCCACCTCGGCGCCGGCGCGCCGCGCCAGCACGTTGATGGCCGCACCGCCGCCGATGAAATTTTTCACCATTAGCGTTGTGACCGACGAGGGGTAGGCGCTGACGCCCTCTGCCACGACCTTGTGATCCCCGGCAAACACAAACACCCGCTTGCCTTCAATTTTCGGCTGGGCCTGCTGTAGCACGGCCACCAGGCGCGCCGCGATCTCTTCCAAGTAGCCCAGACTGCGTCGCGGCTTGGTCAGTGAATCCAGCCGCTGGTAAGCTTTTTCGATCCAGGCCGGCGAGACAGGCTGGATCATCCGAAGTGTTTGGTCGTATAATTCGCGGGGTGTCATGGAGCTATCCTTCATGGGTGTTTTGAGGCCTGGATTTTAATACTGCCCGGCATTCAGGCCGGCGGAAACGGGTGTATAGAAGGCATTGCGGACGATTTGGTAGCCGGCATTGTTGGGATGGTTGGCGGAGGGCTGATCCATCAATTTGGATTCCCAGCCGGGAACGGCGGTAATGGCCTCGAACACCCGGGCTACGGGAATATTGAAATCGGCGGCGATGGTGTAAATGCGCGGGTTGAAGGCCACAATCCTTGTCATCTGCTCGCTGCGGTTGCGGTATTGGTTGGTAATTACCGGTGGAATCGTGGCGATGATCACCGGGATGCCGCGGTTCCGGGCGATCCCGATCATGATGCGCAGATTTTCTTCGATTTCGTCAAACGAGTTTCCGTCGCCATGGTCGTTGGTGCCTTCCATGAGCAGGACGAGGTCGGGCTCGGTTTCAACCAGCATAGCTTCGAACCGTTCAACCCCTTGGTAAGTATCTTCGCCGCCAATACCCTTGTTGATGGAACTAAAATAGCCGTCGTAATACTGTTGTAATTTAGTCTCCAGAAGTTTTGGGTAGCCGGTGGCAGGGTTGTCGCTGCTACTGCCGGTGCCATAAGTAATGCTGTCGCCAAAGGCCATGAACACCAGGTCTTCACGCCAGAGCGACTTGACCGCCGCCCAGTTTGTGCCGCCAAAGGGCAGGTTAGTACCTGCGTATTCGTTGCCGGAGAGCGCGACCGACCAGTCGGCAATGGAATCAGCATACACCATCGGATCCGCGCGGCCGTCGCCGTCGTAATCGCCCGGCACAGGCTTGTACGCGGCGTTACCCCAGGTGAAGTAGGCAGAATTCGTGTAACCACTGCCGGAAAGCAGGACCTGCCATGCGCCGGTGATCCTATTATAGACACACGGGTCCGCGCGGCCGTCGTTGTCGTAATCGGCAGGCGCCGCCTGGTATCCGGGTTCGCCCCAGATTACGGAAGCCTGCAGGTACCCACGGTCGGAAAGCAAAACATACCACGCGCCCGTTGATTCTTGGTAAAGACACGGGTCGGCTTTGCCGTCGCCGTCAAAATCCGCCGGCGCGGGGATAAAACCCGGCCCGCCCCATTGTCCGGTCACGGCCTGGCCGCTGTCCGAGTACAAGATGCCCCACTCGCCCGACGCTTTTTCATAATAAGCAAGATCCGTTATGCCATCGCCATCGTAATCAGCCGGGACCGGGCCGGCGCCGGCCACGCCAAAATTGGTGGATACCGGCAAATTGGTGCTACCCGACAGAAGCATCCACCACGTGCCGGTTTTACTCATGACGGCTATGTCGGTTTTCCCATCGCCATCGTAATCGCCCGGCGCCGGCCGCCGGCCGATACTTCCCAGGATCGGTTGCGCCCCGGATTCGAAGTGCTGGCTTGAAAACAGGACTGTCCAGTTGCCGATATTTTCATCATACAAAGCCAAGTCGGATTTACTGTCGCCATCGTAGTCGTTAACGGCCGTCGCCAAGGCCGGGGTGGCCAGTAAAAAAGCGCAAAGCAAACCAAAGACACCAAGACGGGTTAAAAAAAAAGGTTCCGTTCTCATAACATATTTCCAATAAACAAACTCAATTATTGATATTTCGGCACAGATGTCAATCCCCCATAACCCCGAAAAGCCGTGCGTATCAACGCGCGGATCGGCTCTTATTTTCCTGTTGCCAAAAATCTAACTTGCCTGTATAGGAATGGACACAACAATGGCCAACGAGCGGTTAATCAAGGAGTTTCGATGCTGTCGCCAGTTGAAATCAAACATGCCAAGCGGTGGATGATCCTTGCGGAAATACCCGGGGGGATCGCATGGTCCGGTATCGGTCTGACGTACTTGACCGGTTTTTTCCTGGTGTTGAAAGCCAGCACCTTCCAAATCGGTTTGCTTACAGCCATCCCCGCACTCTGCGGTCTGGCATCGGTCCTCAGCAGTTATCTGTTATGGTATTGGAAGGGTCGGAAACGTGCGGTAGTAATTCTGATGTTCCTGTTTTATCTCGGCCATGCGTTTTTGGGCTGTATCCCTTTCCTCTTCCACGCCTTTCCGTTATCCTTGCAAATCCAATTGGGATTGGCGGTGCTGACCGGCGCGTATATCCTGATTAAACTCCAGGAAGTCTTATGGTATTCCTGGTCTTCGGAAATCATACCGAATGGTCAGCGTGGCACCTTTTTTGGCCGTCTGGCAATTACGGCGACATTCATTGCCATGCCGGCCAGCTTCCTGATCGGAAAATTTCTGGATCACCGCAACGATCTGTTTGGCTTCCTGGTCATATTTGGGGTGTGCGGGACGATTGGCGCCCTGGCGGGAGCGGCCTATGGTAAAATCCCGGATGTGCTCAACGCCGATAAACCCCAGCGGCCTTCCATTCTTAGACCACTCAGAGTTCCCTTGCGTGACCGTCATTTCAGGCAATTTCTGTTCTTTGTGCTGTTTAACACCCTGGCCGGCGGTATCTGCGGTCCCTTTATCAACGTATTCATGATCCAACTCCTGCGTATTCCCTATACCTATATCGCGCTGTTCGGGATCCTGTCTTCGCTGGCTTTTATTCTCTTCGTCATGGTTTGGGGTTATCTGGTAGATAAATACGGCAGTCGGCCCATTCTGCTATTGAATTCCATTCCCGTCATCTTTCTTAATATCCTGTGGATATTCAATACGTCGGACCGATATTGGCTAATCCCGATCATCTTTTTTGTCTCCGGCATTACCATAGCCGGTGTCGGCGTGGCCTTGCCAAACATATTGATGGGTGTATCCAAGGGTCAATACAGCGCTGGTTACATCACGATCTACCAGGTCGTATTCGGCCTGACCGGCTTTGTGGCGCCCCTGCTGGGTAGTGTCGTGATTAATGTGTCCAGCCACTTATCCCAGGTGGTTCTGGGCTTTCCGATTCTGCCATACCATGTCTTGTTTGGGTTGGCCAGTCTCATGGCCATCCTGCCGCTGTTTTTCATCGTCCGGCTTTATGAACCCCATGGCAAAACGGCCTTGTTTATTCTACGGAATATGGTGGTCGTCAATCCCTTGCGGCTGGCTGTTAATCTCATGGTCTATCATCGGAGCTTCGGCCAGAAAGAGCGTTTGAGCGCCACGATCGGTTTGGGACATACGGGCAGTCCGATGGTGGTCAGTGAACTGACAAATACCTTGGATGATCCAATTTACTTTGTTCGGCGTGAAGCGGCCTTGGCCCTGGGGCGCATCAAGGATCAGGATGCGGTGTTGCCCCTGATTGCCAAACTGGGCGATGAATTTGCCAATATCCAGTACGAAGCAGCTTGGGCTCTGGGACAGATTCGGGATGATCAAAGTATTCCGCCTCTGTTGGAAAGCTTGCAGGGCCTTGACCCTAAGTTGCGCGGTTATGCGGCGATGGCGCTTGGTGAAATCGGCGCATCCGTGGCGATTGAGCCTTTGATAAACCGGCTCGAAAGCAGTCAGGATGTTTTTGAAACCACCTGTGTTGCCAATGCCTTGAGTCAACTGGGCTATAAGCAAGCCCTGTGGAAAACCCTGGAAAAACTGGTGGCCAGCGATCAGCCGGTTGTCCGGCGGCAATTATCCGTCTCATTAGGGGATCTCCTGGGCAAACAGGGGCAGTTCTATCGGATACTGACCCGGGAAGAGAAAGTGTATGGTGATGAAGTCGACCGCATCATCGGCAGGATGAATCGCATGATTTCGTGCCGCTGGTGCTCCAAATTGGGCGATGATCTGGTGGCCCAGGTTCGGAATGGCTTAAAACAGATCCAAGCGTTATATGGTGAAAAGCAATATGCGCAAGCATTGCGCCAAGTGGTTGCGGTTTGTGATCTGTTATTT
>JBDRSI010000082.1:0-3804 GCA_043825055.1 Verrucomicrobiota bacterium | reverse complement strand
GAGCTGTGCCAGCCGTATGCCACGGTCATTGATATTGACCGACGCCGCCTGCCGGCGATAGCCGAGGTGCGGGGTTGGAACGGTGAGCGTTTTGCCGCGACCCTGCGGCACGATGAGCGTTGCCCGTACTACAATCCGCATTTTCGTCAGCTCCTGCATGTCGGGTACAAGATTGCCGCCGAAATGGGGCCGCGTTATCTCGACGCCTTGGCACACTTCGAGCCGGTGATCGCAAAAAATGTGACGGAAAACCTGTGGGAACGGCACATTCGCCCGGTGTTTCTCGGCGCCTGACGCGGTCCGTCTTCCTCCGGCAGTGTTTGCTGGTCCGTCATCTGTCGTCTGTCGTCTGCCATCGCGGCACCACAATCACCTTGCCGAAAAAGACGCCCAGATCTGGCGGGAATCCTGCTTTGTGAGGATTCCATGCCGGCTGGACTTGAAAGCGCATCCACGTGTCACGTTTTTTCTCAGGCGGCAAGGGAAAAATCAGCCATTGCCAGGTGCCGGGATGTAAAATGATGGATGCGTGCCACGGGCTCGCTTCATCAAAAAGCGTCAGCGACGGTGACATGCCATCCGGGCTGAACATTGGGGCGAACACCAGTAAAAACATATATCCTGGCGCCACGGCCGGCACCAGGATGGCGGTATCCGCGCGCGCCCAGCGGCCTTTCAGCGGCGGCATAACTTCTTGACGCCTGCTTTTCGAAAAACCGGCGGAGATGGACGCCATGTTTGTTTTGGTTTGCAAGAGCGCGGCGGCGACAAAAATCGGCGAGCGGGCCGTGATCGTAAGCGTACTAGAGGCAGTTGCCATAGTCGGTCGGCATGCATAGAACCACCACTGGTCTGCCAAAGGCTGGAATTGAAAGCCGCTCCACTCCGGCGGCAAGACGCTCTCTTCGTTTATCATAGGCGCCACGGGGTGGGGGTCTGAAGAATACATCACAAAAAACAATTCGTGCAGATTGGATGTCAAATTACTGGGAATAGTCAGGCTAACCCGTTCTCCTGCCGCGAGTACGATGCCTTCCATGCCAGGTTTTTCGACGCGCACATTGGCAAAACGGCGCAAACCCATGTTGCCGCTTTCCATCGGGAGCACCATCACGTTGGTTAATAAAGCGGCTGGTAGCGCGCCATCTTTCAGTGTCATTTGGTACAGGCTCAGCGATAGCGTCATTTCCTGAATGCGGGTCGGCAGGGCGTTGTAGGCTTGCTGTAACTTCCTGTCTTTGAAGACAGCCTGCTTCACCAGGGTAAAATCAAAGCGGTCGCTCCGTGGTATTTGGAAGGGGGTTATGAAAAACGCCGGCTGATCCGGAGAGGAGCGCATAATCGTTTCCCAAGCACGTTCCGGGGCGCTGTAATCATTCCTGCGCTCATTATCAAGACCCAGGGCTGTAACGCCGAACATGTGCTCCAAGGGCGCTGTGATCCGGGAATATTCACCCAGTAGTATCCCATGATCCTGTTGTATTATCCGGGCAAACGGAGCCAAAAAACGCAGGAAGCCGCGGTGTTCGACCATAGCAACCAGGTGTCCGCGATGGGTCAGGCCCATCAGACAGATGACAGCGGCCAGGCCGGGAGCAAGCCAGGCGGTCCAGGGCCGGCCCGGCCATTCCGGAAGGCGGGTTGCCAATGCCGTCAAACACAGGGCCGACATGGGAATGACAGCCATGAGAAAGTAGCGGGTCATCATGAAATCCCGCATTGTGCCGGCCAGAACGAGCGCGGGAAATACGGTCAGTGCCAGTCCAATCCGTTCCGGGCGCCATAAGCGGTCGCCGGTCAGCCAAGTGGCCCAGCCGACAAGAATAAGCAGGGCCATCGGCCAGGAAACCATATTGGCAAAAGTTTGCCAGTCGGTCAGAATATTATAGTTTGCGACCATTCCACCCAGGATCGGAAGAGAGCCTATACTTTCACGGTTGAAATACACATTGACCAAGAACAGTGCGCAGACTAACGCCAGCCCGGCCGCAAGCCATCCGGAAACACCAGAGTGTTTGTTAACACCACAGTGTTTGTTAACACCACGGTGTTTGTTAACACCACGGTGTTCATTCCCAGCGGCCGCGGTCCCGCCCCGGGCATAACGCATGGCCAGACTGGTTCCTACCAGTACAGCCAGGCCCAGCGCCAAAAACGGCCAGTAAATGAAAGTGGCTTCGAAGAAACGCTGAACGTGATAATAATCTGTGACATACCTGCTTTGGCCATAAAACAACAACAGCATACCCAGCGCCATCAGCGGATAAAGCAGGAAGTCCGTGCGTCCCCGCAGGATCACCAGCCCAAGGGCAAAAGCCACCGGAATAGCCAGATACCAGGCGGTGATGTGAAAGAATGGTGCGGCGCCAATGCATAGCGCGCCGAGTAGAATATCCCACCATTGCCTCCAGCTGTGCGCCTGCCAAGCCAGTAGTAACAGGGCCAGGCCGGCGAAAATCATGAATCCGGCAATGATCTCCGGTCGCGCGCAGCGGGCATGCCACAAGGTCAGTGGATTCAACAAATAACAACCAAACGCGATCAGGCCGGCCAACCGATGGGCCAGCAGGCGGGAAGCCAGTGCCATCAAAACGAGACCTGTGAACAAGGCAAACAGGGGGACGACGTATAGCGACCAGGAATTGTTGCCCAGTCGCGTTGCCACACTGATCAGCAGAGGATAGGCGGGCTGAAAATGAGGGCCCAGTAAGGCCGTGTCCTTATTGACCACCCACAAACAGGCGTCTTTGGTGGTTCCATAGCCTGCGTGGCCATAATAAAAGGCGTGCCGTGTTTCTGGAGGCACCTGGACAAGCAGGGGGTCCACATAAAACAGGTCGCCTTGCCGACCGTAGGTAACGCCGGAATTTAGATAGGACCCCGGATCCTCGCCGCCAAATATATCCTCATGCGGACGAAACAGCAGGCCGATTGCCATCAGCGCCAGCAGGCCCCAAAGCCAGGCATGTGTCCGCACCACCGTGCGGCTTGCATATAATAGCCAGGCCACGGCGGCCAGGGCCAAAATCCAGAAAAACGCCCCAATGACGAAAATCATGGCAACGGCAAGCCTTCCTTTTTGCGTGTTTATCCGCATCCCGCCGTCGGCGGGATCATTAGGTTTTTACGGTAAAAATTATTACATTGCCACAACATCATTGGAGCGGACAAGTCAACCGCAACTTTATGATACAACCCTGAATGTGACAAGAATAAATATGGGCGCCGCTATTATTTCTATTGACGAACTCCGGGTTTGCTCCTAAGAATAACACGCCCATGCACTTAATGAGGGCGTAAATTGCACATGACGGATGACAAACAACGGAGTCCGAACACTGATTTCTGACTTCTGACCTCTGGCTTCTGATTTTATGAACGGGGTGTAGCGTCCCGACCTCAGGAGAGTCGGGAGTAGCGCGCCAGCCTTGGGCGTCCCGACCTCGCAGAGAGTCGGGATCGTGGGAAGCTAACAATGCATTACGTTTATATCCTTTATAGTGCAGTCTCGAATCGTTATTACACGGGACAGACGGAAGCTTGGAAAACACGATTAGCTAAACATCTTTCGGGTGTGTCGCCTTTTACGTCGTGAGCTTCTGATTGGATAATGGTATATCGACGTCAATATGCGAACCGTGGTGACGCGATAAAAATGGAACACCAGATCAAGCGATCCAAGAGCCGGAAGTCCATTGAGCGCTATATTAGTGATCCAAATAATGAGGTGGGTAATAGCGGGGTGTAGCGCAGCCTGGTAGCGCGCCAGCCTTGGGCGCTGGAAGTCGTGGGTTCAAATCCCAC
>JBDRSI010000081.1:0-7258 GCA_043825055.1 Verrucomicrobiota bacterium | reverse complement strand
CCGCGGCTCAAGGCCGTGGAAATCAAGCGCCGCCTGCCGGGCGAATTGATCATCCGCGTCCGGGAGCGCGTGTCCATGGCGCAACTGGAAGTGAATCATTATTATCTGACGCTTGACCGCGAAGGCTACGTGCTGGGGAAGATGACCGGCTCGAAAGCTATGCCGATCCTGGTTGGCTATGACCTGCCGGGAATCCGGCCGGGCGTGCAATTGAGCGCGGCGGGCGTCCGCAATGCCTTGGAGGTCCTCGATGTCTGCCAGACGACCCCAATCGGCCAGAGGGTCCGGATCGCGTCCATTAATGTGCGCAACGCGCAAGCGCTGGAGCTTCGGCTGGTGAACGGCGAGCGAGTCCTGTTGGCATGGACCCACATGGGCGAGCCGTCATCGCTGGCCCGTGAACAGCTGGAGCAGAAACTGGCGCGGCTGGCCGAAAGCCTGAAATCGGCCGCCCATCGGAGCAAGCGCATTGCCTGGATTGATATGACGTTGGAAAATAATTTTCCAGCCCGGGAGTACTAAGAATTGCGGATTGCTGATTTTTGATTTCGGATTTAAAAATCGGCATTCCTTTAATTTACGATTGAAAAATCCGCAATCAACAATCCGAAATCCGAAATTAAAAAAATCCAAAATCCGAAATAGAACGAGGATAATCATGGCTTCCGAGCCGATTGTAGCGGTGGAAATTGGAACCTCGAAAGTCTGCGCGCTGGTCGGGGAAGCGCGCGAAGACGGGCATATCATGGTCACCGGTATTGGGTGTTGCCCGTCCTGTGGTGTGCGCAAGGGCGTTGTCATGGACCTGGAAAAGGCCAGTGCCTGTGTTCAGACGGCCATCCAGGGTGCCGAGCAGAGCGGCCAGGTTGAAATCGGCAAAGTTTTCCTGGTGATTTCGGGCGAGCATATTCGCAGTATGACCAGCCAGGGCAGCACCCCGGTAATGGACGTTAAAGCGGGGGTGACGCAGGACGATATGGCGCAGGTCATGGATATTGCCCGGGCCGTCAATCTGCCGCATGACCGCGAACTGATGCATTCCATTCCGCGGAAATACATGGTGGACGACCAACTGTTTGTAAGTAACCCGGAAGGCATGCACGGCGCCAAGTTGTCGCTGGATATGTTGATTGTGCACGGCGCGCGGAATGTGCTGACCAACGCTGTCCAAGCCGTGCGCAACGTCGGCCTGGATGTAATGGATGTGGCCTTCAGCGGCCTGTGCGCGGCCATGGCGACGCTGACGCCGGAACAGAAGGAATGCGGGGTGGCGCTCCTGGACTTGGGCGCCGGAACAACGAGTTACCTGGTGTATGCCGGCGGCACGATTGTCCTGGCGGGGGTGCTGGCCGTGGGTGGCGATCATATTACCAACGATATTTCCATCGGTTTTTCCGTATCATTGAAACGCGCGGAAATGCTTAAACAGGAAGCCAGTTCGGTCATTCCGGATTCCAGCATGCATTTCCAGCGGATTGCGATTCCGGCTGAAGTCGGCTTCCCGGCCTGTTCGGTGGCCGCTTCTGACTTGAGCGCCGTTATTCAGGCGCGAATGGATGAGACGCTGGAACTGATGGCGGATCTTTTTAAGAAGCAGGGGCTCACGCAACAACTGAGCGCCGGCCTGGTCCTGACGGGCGGTGGCGTTCACCTGAAGGGCGTTGTTCCATTGGCGGAGCAGGTATTTGATTTGCCCTGTGTGATCGGCATGCCTGTTAATTACAGTGGAATGGCCATGGCGAATGAGGGTCCCGAATATGCTGTGCCGCTGGGTATGTTGCGTTATGCCGTGCGCAGTGGCGCCTATCGTCAGAGGGAACCAATCGGTTGGGGCGGTTTTTTGGGCAAGTTGTGGGGTCGGGCATGAACACTACCGGCAAAGTTTACCCGCCGCCCCGCTCCGCCGTCCCGATCACGCCGCTCGGGCGGGTATCGGGACGCAGTGGCGAGCAGGCGACCAGGGAGAAAAGCATGACGCGATTAACCCTGCCGCGAACACTGGTGGTGGGGCTGGGTAATGGCGGATGCAAAACTGTGGCCGCCATGGAGCGGCAGTGGAAAGAAGGGCCGCGCGTGGTGGCGGTCAATACGGATGGTCGCAGTTTGGCGGAAGCCGGGGACCTTGCCGGCCTGCATATCGGCGTGCGCGTCATCAAGGGGCTGGGCACGGGTGGCGAGCCGCGCATGGGCCAGCGCGCGGCGGAATCGGATATCGAGGCGATTCGCGGGTTGTTCCGGGATGTGGACGTGGTCTTTCTGGTGGTCTGTCTCGGGGGCGGTACGGGTACCGGCGCGGCCCCCTTGCTTGTCGAAGAGGCGCGCAAGTCCGGCGCGTTGACGCTCTGTTTTGCCTCCCTGCCATTTGAGTTTGAGGGTAAACGCCGGATGGAACTCGCCCAGCGGGGTTTGATGGCTCTGCAAGCGGGCGCCGATGCCGTTATTTGCCTGCCCAATCAGCGGCTGTTGGAGCTCGTGGAGGACAAGACTAACATTGTTGCGGCGTTCCAGCAAACGGACGATATGCTGGCGCGCGGCCTGAAAGCGATCTGGTGCGTGATCAGCCGCCGCGGTGTCATCAACCTTGATTTTGAGGATGTGGGCGCACTGGTGCATAAGGGGAATGGGCGCTGTGTGTTTGCCTGTGCCGTAGGAACCGGCCCGGACTAGGTCAACCAGGTTCTGAAGACTGTGCGCCGCCATGCCCTGTTGAACCAGGGGGCGGTGCTGGCCGAGGCCGAGGCCTTCCTGGTGAGCGTGATGGGCGGCAGTGATCTCTCGTTAAAAGAAGTGGATCAGTTGATGGCCGGTATTGCCAAGATCGGCCGCGCGGAAGCGCTGATAATGACGGGTGTCTGTTGTGAGAGCGAATGGCAAGACCGCCTGTTTGTTGTCTTCCTGGTTGTGGAAAAGAAAGGGGCGAATGGTCTGGTGTTCAGCGCTCCCCAACGCGACGATGAGCCGGGCGGCGGCCTGATCGGCGCGGCGCAGGTCGAGAAGCCGACTGCGGAGCCCGTCTCCCGGGGCAAAATCGTTCAGGTGGGGCTGTTTGACAAAGTCAGTCAGGGCCGGTTCAAAGATGTGGAAGCCACGGTGGTGGACGGCAATAACCTGGACATTCCGACATTCAAGCGGCGCGGCATTATGATTCAAAAAGTTTTGCGCAACCATACCAGCTAATCGGGGATGGTTAATGGAAAATGGTTGATGGGGAATGATCAACACGGAATGGTTAATGGACGATGTTGCCGAAAATGACGGTGGCATTGTTTCCATTCTCTTCATGAACCATGTTCCATTAACTATTAATCATCAACCATTGACCATTCACCAACGACCATTAACCATCGTCCATTAACCATTACCCATTACCCGTCATGGAACTCTCCATCATCATTCCGGCCTATAATGAAGAAGCCCGCCTGGGGCGGATGCTGGATCAATACCTGCCGTTCTTTAATGCCCGGTATGCCGAAAGCTATGAGGTCCTGGTCATCGTTAACGGCTCGCGTGACCGCACGGAAGACGTTGTCCGCGAGTATGCCCGTGTGCATAAACCTGTCAGGGTTATTGTGGATCCGCGCCCGATCGGCAAGGGCGGGGCGGTCATGGTGGGCTTTGCCCAGGCGCATGGGCGCATGGTGGGTTTTGTGGATGCCGATGGCGCTACACCGCCGGAGGCTTTCCAGGAACTCGTGGAACACATCGGCGCGGCGGGCGCCATCATTGCCTCGCGCTGGATACCGGGGGCGCGGATCAGTGTCCAACAACCCTTCAAGCGCCGCCTGGCCTCGCGACTGTTCAATGCCCTGGTGCGGTTGATGTTCGGTCTGCGGATTTCAGATACCCAGTGCGGTGCCAAGTTGCTGACGCGGGAAGCGGTTCAATCCATTCTGCCGCATATCGGCATCACCCAATGGGCTTTTGACGTGGATCTCTTGTTTCAATTGCGGCGCGCCGGATTTGCCATTACAGAAATTCCGACCACGTGGCATGACGTATCCGGGTCGCGTTTGCGCGTGGGCAAAGCCTCTCTGGATATGTTCGTGGCCATGGTGCGCCTGCGACTGATCTATTCCCCCTTCCGGTGGGTGGTGACCTTGTATGATCGGACACTGGCCCGGTATGTGCAGGAACGGCTATGAAATTGAAAGGCAAAACAGCGCTGGTGACCGGTGGTGCCCGGCGAATTGGAGCGGCGCTTTGCGAAGCATTGGCGGCGGAAGGCTGTCGGGTCGTGATTCATTATAACCGCTCAGCTCATCCGGCGGAGGCGCTGGCCGCGCGTCTGCGCCGGAACGGTGCACAGGCTTGGACGGTGGCCGGTGATTTCCGGACCGGTGATTACCGGACCGGTAATTACCGGTCCGGTAATCACCGGACGCCGCGTTCCGCCGAATACGTTGTGCGCCAAGCCGTGGCCGTTGCCGGCAAGCTGGATATTCTCGTCAATAATGCCGCCGTATTTGATAAACAGCGGCTATTGCGGGTCACTGCGGCGGCGATTCGCGCGGAATGGGAGGTCAACCTGCTGGCCCCGCTCCTGCTCATGCAGGCGTTTGCCCGGCGCGTCAAGCGTGGGCGCGTCATCAATCTGCTGGATTGCCGCATCGCCTCCCATCAGTCGGATGCCGTGCCTTACAGCCTGGCCAAAAAGTCACTGGCCGACCTGACGCGACTGGCTGCACTGGAACTGGCCCCAGGAATCACCGTGAACGGCGTGGCGCCGGGGCCCGTGTTGACCGCGGATACAGCCGGCGCGACTCGCGAGAGCGCCGGGCCGTTGCCCTTAAAAATTCGGCCCAGCGTTCGGGATGTGGTTAAGGCCGTGCTTTTCCTGCTGGAGTCGGACGCCATCACCGGCCAGATTATCTTTGTGGACAGCGGTCGGCACCTGCTGGGATAAGGACAGACGACGGACGACGGACGCCAGACAGAATACGGATCGAATTCAAATCCGAAATCAGCAATCCGAAATCAGAAATCAGCAATTGAATGGACCATCAACCATTCTTCCCGCTCCCATGGACCAGATTCACATTCGGCAATTGAAATTGAACGCTGTGATCGGCGTATATCCGCGCGAGCGGAAAGCCCCGCAACCGGTGATCGTGGATCTTGCCCTGCACACGGAACTGCAAGTGGCCGGACGGAGCGACCAGTTAACGGACACGATAGATTATGCGGCGCTGATCGCGCGCGTCCGGAAGGCAGTAGCCAAGAGCCGATTCCAGCTTCTCGAAGCCTTGGCAGAGCATATTGCCGATCTTTGCTTGGCGTGGCCGCGCATTGCGGCTGTGGACGTTACGGTGGCTAAACCCGGTGCCTTGCCGGGCATCGGTGTAGCGGTGACGATGCACCGTTCCCGCTGATGGCCACGCCAACGAAATTCCAAAATCCAAGTTTCAAATTCCAAGGAAATGCAATCAATTAAGGCAAAGGTTCCAGCCTTAGGCGGATTCCGCCAGAGGACGGACAAGCTCGCCTTCGGCGGAAAAAACGGAAAGAAAACCAGGGTTAATTTTGTTTTTTCCGCCATAGGCGGATCCGCCAAAGGCGGAATTAGAATTTGACTATTCCTTGGAATTTGGATTTTGGAACTTGGAATTTATCAGGTTTAGAGTAACCCCGTGCCGATTACCCCTGCCCGTAATGAATGGTGAAGAGCGAGAAATATTCGTCGGCATAGCAAGGGGAATCGCACAGGCATAGAAATTCGGGGGCGAGTGTTTGCTCGAACACCTCGTGCCATTGCGTGCGGAGCATGTGATAATCGTTGCGCTCGCCCCGTTGCTGGGTGAGGAGCGACACGGCTTCCGTCATCAGGAACCGGTCCACGCAGGCTTGCGCAACCTCGATGGGGGCGTCATGCGCAAAGACGAAATCAATCAGCCGCCCGTAAGATTGATAGACCGATACCGCCAGTTCGGGGGTTTGCAGTTCCGGAAAATCGTTGTTGGCGTCCAGTTCGAAAAGCACCAGGTGATCAATCCATGGTTTAAGTTCTTTTAGATGAATGACCTTTTGTTCGTAGGGCATGTGATGATACGAGAGCGAACACAGGGCCATATCGCAGCGGGCGTTAAGTTTACCCGCAACCTGTTCGATCCGGTGATTCAGGGTCGTGATGCGTGAAGACGGGATCGTCTTGCCCACGGTTTCTTTGGCCAGCGCAAGCATGGCGGGCGAGGGGTCCACCAGCAGGACTTCGCCGATTTCCTCGATTTTACCGGTGGCCTGGAGATGCTTTAACAGGGCAGCGGTCAGTCCGCCGTCACCACAACCGATATCCATGAGCCGGAACGGGTGCTTGATTTTCGGAAGCGTATGCCCGCATTGCGTCAGGAAGCGCGCGCGTGATTTCTGCATGATCGGCACGGTGGTAAAGTGCACGTAGGGGCGGGGATCGGCAAAGACCTGCTCCGGCATTTCCAGACGGTCATGGTGTCGCTGGAGGAAGCCGGTGAGATAGGCGTTGGAAAACAGCCCGTCTTCCTCGATCAGCGTGCCGCTGGTGATCCACGCTTTGCCCAGCTTGTTTTGACCCGTGGCCGTGAGCAGGGCGCCGATATAGAACTGGAACATCGGCAGAAGATTGGCGCGGACGTCATCGCGGAAATCGGCGGGCGCCAGGCGGCGCGTCATAATATCCCGGCTGAGCCCCGCCCACTGCGTTTTTTCCCGGCTGGATAGAAACAGCATCGTATTTTCTCCTCTTTCACGGACGATCTTGCCGGTCTTTACCCGGCATTGCCGGATAATTTGGAATTGAAATATTTTTGTGCCTTGAATGTATGACGTGGAGGCGGGGGAGTCAAGCGGAACAGTCTTTTCCATAATCCGCTTGAACTCGTTACCTAATGTGTTATGAAGTGATGCCATGACTTCAAAGAAAGGGAGTTGAACAATATGACAAAATCGGGCAAACCCATTCTGCGCGTTGGTATCGCGGGGCAGGGACGAAGCGGCTATAACATTCATGCGTTGTGGCTGAAGCAGGCCGGTCGGCAATACCGAATCGCGGCCGTGGCCGACCAACTGCCGGAGCGGCGGCGGGACGCGGAACGCGAATTCGGCGCCCGCGCCTATGCCGACTATTCCACAATGATACGGAAAGGCGGCTTTGACCTTTTTGTGAATGCCCTGCCCACGCCTCTGCACGCCCCGGCCACGATCGCGGCGTTGAAAGCCGGCTTGCATGTCGTCAGTGAAAAACCACTTGCCGGCACCGTCAAGAACGTTGACCGCATGGCCGCTGCCG
>JBDRSI010000080.1:0-6518 GCA_043825055.1 Verrucomicrobiota bacterium | reverse complement strand
TGCGTTCAATTGATCTGCCTTTTTTGAGTCTGCGGTCCTCAAAGCCGCCGCCGAATCTGTCTGCGTAGATGAGCTCACTGTCGAGGAGCGCGCATTTGTAGGCGGCATGTCCATCGCATTCAATTGTGTTTTCGTCATTGGAAAGAAGATCGTGTTCGATGACGTATATTTTATTAAGCTGAACGTCATGCACGGTGATTATCAGTTTTTCAAGCGCGTCCGGCCGGTATGATACCCTGTAGATCCGGTGATGCGGAAAGTCAATTGTTCTGATGTCTTTTTGATCATCGTCTATGAATACGGTGCCTTCTCGTGTATAGGCCAGGCGTTTTTGATGGATGAATCCGGCGCCCGTCTTAATGACGATAGTAGCAGGCGCAAGTGACTCGAGTGTTTTGCCGTCCATGCGATAGAGATAGTAGCGGCGGTCTGCCGGCGCGTTGCCTCCGATGAATGAAATATGCCAGCCGGCGTCATCAAGCCAGGCCGTCGGCGAGCATTCAACCGTATCATCCGATAAGCTGGTGTTGACGCGATGAATGCCGGATTTATCCTCGTAGTAGAGTTTCCATATCTTTGGCTGGTCCGCTTTGCAGAAGAATAGAATACGGCTTTCCTTTTGGCGCGGCGCGAGGAACGGCATGTGCGTCATGCCGCCGCGGTCATGTACTTGCTTTAATGTTACGCTGGCCATATTATTAAATCTCCGCTCCAGCAGCCGATTTCAAGAACGAACGCTCCGCCATACATAACCGGCAATTCGATGCCCTCTTCTACGCTGTTGTCAAATTCTTTTGAGATACCATTAAGCGATCCGTCATCTTCGACGCAACCCGACAGCAAGCCCCAACCCCAACTCTGCTCCGCTACACGCCAATAATCGCCGCCTTGTGTGGCAATGCCCGGTCCCATGTATGGCGACAGATCCCAAGTCGAATCATCTGGTAACACCTTCGTTGCAATCACGTATGGAGTGCAGCAGCAATTTGTCGCCAATTTTCCATTCTTAATTATCAAGTGGCCTCTGGATGATGCTAATTTCATGGGCACTTTGTAGCCTGGCCTCCTGATATGGCTTGCCATTCACCTGCCGTCGTACCACCCCCGAATATCAAGGTTATTATTTTTTTCTGCAATTGACCTGTTGCCGGATCAAAGCGAACATCCGAGACTAGTTCTAACCGTGTTGGCGTTGCCGATTCGGAATCCCCGGGTTCAGTGATAGAGGATCTACCCGGAACTTTAATCGTCCAATTGACTCCCATTCTTTCGAGTTCTGCCGCGTCTTCTTCCAGTACCGTTTTGACAGCCAGATTATTAAGAATCTGTGCTATTTCTGACAAATCCTCGTGTTCTCTTTTCGCGGTGAACGAATGAATTTTGGCCCTGTCTTTACCTTCGCCCCACAGATATTTGCCTAAGAATGGAAATGCCATTAGTACCAGGCCCCCCACAAACCTGTTTCTTTCAAAGTCGCAGTCAAGGTGTAGAGATTATCCAACGCTTCATTCAAACTGATGTCCGTGATATTAGTTGTCGTTTCGAGTTTATCTGCTTTTGCGCGAGCTGCGGTATAATTCCCGCCTTCATATCTGGTGGTGGTGTATTTGATTTTTCTGATCCGCGTCCGCAAGGTTAGTTCTGTGGCCGGGGGGATCGCGGGAGCCCAGTACGACTGACTTTCCGTTGCGACTCGGTAGCTTTCGATGACTTCCTTTAATTTATTGAGCGGCGCCATGATTATCCTCTTGAAAATCTGACCGAACGCGGATTAAGGACCAGGAAGCGAAGCGCTTGCAGACAAATACGATCAATATCAGAAGCTGACGGAATCGCGCGGACATTGGATGCGATAGTGCCGCCCTGATTTGTTGTGGAAAGAACCAAAGTGCGAACCGCAGCGCTTGTATCAAGCAGTTCGAGCATCCACAGGGTCTGCTCATAGACTGCGGCGTCATGGCGCGGGAAGTCGCCGTCCACGGTGGCATCCGTTTCGAGCGAGTCATCGAGGCGGCTTTCAATCAGCCTGGTGGCATGTACGATAGCGGCAATCCGGCGGGCCTGCGGGATACGCGTCCAAGCTTCCGAGCGGATATGGATCGTTGCGCCGAAGTAGGTGTTGGCGCCGGTGATATCTATTGCCATTGTTGCCTCAGTAGCAGGCCGCGCGGTTCAACAACCCGCGGCCTGCCGTTGGGCTCCGGAGGGAATGGCCGGAGTAGGAAGATTATTTCTTACGCTTGCCGGCGGGCTTCTCGCCGTCATCGGCCGGCAGCTTGTTTTCCTCAGCGTCTTTCACAAAGCCGCGACTCGCCCAATCCGCTGCATCGGATTCGTTAATGATGGCGACAGTTTTGCCATCCGTGACTTTAATTGTCTGGATAATTGCCATGATATTTCCTGAAAAACGGAGCCCGGTTTGACCCGGGCCCCGCGATTTGACAAACGCAGAGGTTACCCGGCGACCAGGCACCCGCCTTCGGGCTGAATCACGCGGCAACCGACAAACACGTCATAGACAATGCTGTCGGCCAGGCTGGTGATGCTGGAATCCATCGAGACGCGGATCGAGACGCCATTGAACGATTCGACGGCGCTCCCCATCGCCAACGGCTGAGGGGCCACAATGGCGCCCGCAACGGCGTAGGGATGGTAGATGATGTTGCTGTAGCCGGCCGCTTCGAACGTGATGGCTGCGCCATCAGTCGCCTGTGCCGCCAAAGCCGGCGTGATCAGCAGGTCAACTTCGTTCGACGCAATGGTCGCGTCCTTGCGGACCACGTAGCGGGTGGAATCCCCGGCAATCGTGAACGCACAGCCGGCATAGATCGTGCCGGTAGTGCTTGTGATGCCGTCGATGTGCAGGGTCTTCCCACCGGCCGCAACGGTCCCGTCAACGAGCACGGTTCCGGCGATGTCATTGGCCGCTGCGGAGCGACTGAACGCGCCGAGATTGGCGTTCTGGTAGAAAGCCAAGCCGAGCCGGTTGGCAACCTGGCCTTCGCGCAGAGCTGACGGTCCATCAGCGCCGAAATCGCCGCTGGTGAACTGCTCAATCTGGATCAGGCTCGTGGCCACACTCGTGTCAATCAGCGCAATGCGGCCGGGAAGGATGACCTTGTTGTCGTTGAGCAGTTTCATACCCGCGGCGTAATGGGCAACCGTGCTGGGACGGTTGGCAATCGTGCCGGCAAGGTTCTTCCGGAACACCTGCATGTTGCGCAGGATGAATTTGTCGATGCTCTCCTGGATGCCCTGAATGTTCGGCACCGTAACCAGGCGCGTGAAGTCGGAAAGCTCCAGGCTCTTCTGCTTCGTGGTCAGGTCAACGCGCTTGTAGAAATGCTTTTCAAGCGTCAGGTCAACATCGGTTTCCGTCATGTCCGAAGCGGACGTGGATCCGGTGAATTCACTGGCATCCGACACGGCGGGCGGCACTGTCACTTTGATCGAATCGCCGACCTTGGCCGCGGTGAAGAGACCTTCCTTGTCGCGGGAGATCAGGTTGCCGACAAGCAGACGGTTGGAAAGACTGATGGCGGCATCCCGCGCAACCAGTAACGGAGTGATGAACGTATTAGCCATGATGATTTGCCTTTCACCGCCTTTGGCGGTTAAATCCACCTTCGGCGGGTAAAATCCGCCTACGGCGGGATTAAATGATTCCTTGGTTCCTGAGTTCTTCCGCACGTTCCGAAGCTGACATTTTATCAACGGTTTTTTTGCCCGTTGACCCGGCGGTGTCCTTCGGCGGATTTCCGCTTCCGTGACCGCTGGTGTCTGCCAGAATCGCCTTGTTCTTTGCCTTGAACATTTCCATGACCGGATTGATCGCTTCTTCCGAGTCAAGGTTGTCGTCGCTGATCGCCGCCAGGGATTTTTCAACACCCAGGCGGACTATGTCCGGATCAAGACCTTCGACGAATTTGAGCCCCGCCATAATGCGGCTGATCTTGCCGTTCCGGATCATCTGGCGCTTCTCCTGGATAAGCTGCTGAACGGCTGACTCTTTGTCCGCCAGTCCCTTTTGCAGCTTCTCCATTTCGCGCGTCAGTTTTTCCAGCTCGGGCTTGTTGGCATTCGCTTTTTCTTCGGCTTCAACTCGCAGGGCTTCAATATCGGACTGCAATTTCTGCAATTCGGCTTCTTTCTCCTTGAGCTTCGCCTCCGCCGATTTACGGGCGGCCGCGGCCGTCGAATTGACGACTTTTTCCGGGTCATAAGCGGCGACAAACGCCTTTTCCTCGTCGGTCAACGCTTCGCCCTTGCTGATCTTTGCCAACAGTTCCTTAATGTTCATGGCTTCTCCTGGTTTTGTTTGCGGGGTATCATGGTCCCCGTGCCCTGCCAATTGCGCCCGGCAGTGTGGGCGAAAAACTTGTTCTCCTACCAATAGCGCCGTTGTCAACGTGGTTAAGCCGTTTGAGCGGCATCAATGGCATCGACAATCAGCTTTTTCCGGTCTTCAGGTACACCGGTCAACCGGTCGAGGATGTCAACACCGGCCCGCTGGATTTCCTTGCGCGCGGCGGGGGGCAGGTCCAGTTTGCCGAGTTCAAGCAACGTGCTCATCTCCGCCGCCGCATCGCGCACGTTGAAGCTCTTGCCATATACGGGCTGATAAACTGCGAAGGTGTTATCTAAGCGGTGTGACAATTCAACGGCCTTCTTTTCGCATTCCTCAAGCAATTGGGCGCGCTCCTTCAAGACGGCTTCCGGGTCAAGGTGGTCCCAGGCTTTCGACTCGGCACTGACGGCAGCCCGGCTATCCGGGTTTTGCTCCATGGCGAGCCCTACGATTTCAAAAAGCTCCCGGCGCCGGCGCGAGATTTCATTCGGGATCGCCGCCAAGTCCGAAGCGCTGGGTGTCAGATAGCGGGTTATGCCCTGTCCTTCGATTGGTTCAAAGATCGGGTAATTGAGGCCGCGCACCATTTCCATGACGGCTTCGCCCGAGACTTTCAGGGCATCCATGACCGTTTGGAGCATGCCGTCCGGCAGGATCAATTGCGGGAAGACGGACTGGAAAAGATTTTCACCATGGACGGAATCAAGGTTTAGGAGACTGGCCTGGACCGCTTCCACGTCGTCAAACCACCAGGCATCGGTGGAGGGAGTGCCGACCGGAATAAAGCCCACGTCATCCAGCGTAGTGCTGAAAGGTTCCTCCTGTGTGATTTTTTCCTTGTCAGCCGGATCGAGCCATAACCGAATACCACCACCCCGCTGCCAGATCGTGCGGACCAGCCGGCTGACAGGCGGCCGGGCAAAGTCTTCGTTCTCATAAACCGTCTGTTCCGTGATGACCCAGCGGAGCTTGCCGCTGCGGTCAAAGCTCCAGTCAACAACTTCATCCGGCGCCCAGACTGACCAGAAGACCCGGTCACCGCTCGCCTCTTTTGCGGCGACACTGCGCCGGACCGGCTGGCCCTGGGCATCGCGCGAAAGAGAATCTCGATCTACGCTGATCCAACACCAACGTGCGGCGGTGATAATCTCGCTGACACGCGCCATGAACGCATTTATCGGCGTGCCGGTGCGTGTAGTATCGGCCAGAAAAGCGGGTTCCGCGTTCAGACGTTGCACTTCAGTGGAGAAAACAAATTGGTTGATTTTGCTGGTAATACGCCCGGCATAATTGATTAAAAATGCCCGGTCTATCCGGCCTTCGCCGCCGCCGGACTGTTGGTTAGGCAGGCGGCTCGCGCCGCGTCCACTCCACGAGGCGTCGCTTTCAAAAGGAAGCCGGGACAGGCGGGCTTCGATGTATGGCCGGCCGCCGGCGACTGCCAGCAGGTTCAAGCCGATCTGCTCCGCCCGGGCGGCATGGATGATATGTGCGCGTGTAATGCGCGGGTCTTTGTTGTCTGACATTATGGCCTCCCACCTATAGCCAGAATGTCAACCTCTTGTTGGTAGGAAACCGGGGATGGCAAGGCCGCCGCCACGGCACTGATCGAGCTTCATGACCATGTAGCGGATGGGGTCCATGGCGTGGTCGCGGTCCTTCAGCGGGGCTTCCTTCGCGTTGCGCCCATCTGCTTGCGGTTGCCAGGCATAGTCGTAGAACTCGCTGATCGTTTCCGGGCAACAGTCACATACGAACAGCCGTGGTCGGCCATCTGGTTGGACCTTTAGCCGTTCCTTTACCGCCTTGATCCCGCGTTCGACATTCTTGCTGGCGCGCTGGGTAATGATTCCGGCCTCGTGGAGCGTGGCCCGGTCTTCGGCATCGTGGTCTGCCACCGTCCATCGGTAGCGTTCATCCTGGCGCATCTGGGCATTGATCGCGGCGGCATGGACTTGGACCGTCTGCCGGGCAACGTAGCGCTCCCGGTAAATCCATAACCGGCCATCCGGATCAATCGCGCCCCAGAGGCAAACGAAGGGATTGGTGTAGCCGAAGTCAATGCCACGGACCTTGTCCCAGCGCTGCCAGCCGGCAGGCATGGATCCTTTGCGGACGTGGATTTCTTCATCGAACTCTTCATAGACCGCGCCGCCGCCTTCACACCAGA
>JBDRSI010000079.1:0-20576 GCA_043825055.1 Verrucomicrobiota bacterium | reverse complement strand
GGTTAATTCGGCGATGTAATTATGACCTGAATATATTTAACCACAGATTAAGTAGTACGGATTAACCTGCCTACGCCAAGGCTACGGCAGACAGGCTCTGATGTATGGCAATAAATCCCCGTTTTTACTATCTGTCCCGATCCCGACTCTCAAGAGGTCGGGATAAGGTCGGGATCTGTGTTCACCCGTGGTTGATTATCTTGGACACCATTGTTGTTTGCGTATTTATGGAGAGGAGATTCTGACATGTTTAAAATCACCAACATCATGCACGGCGCCATCCTTAACTGCGAATACGGACGCGAAACTGCCTCCGGACTGGAAATTGCCGTCAAAGGATACGCGGATCCTTCCGATGAGGTGCGCGTTAATAATGTTCCCTGTTTGCGGGCAAGAAACGACTTCGCCTGCAATGTGAGTATTACCAAAAAAATCAGCGAAATACGGGCAGAGGCAACAAATCATGAGGGCCAATTTATCCATGCCATAAAAGTCGTTTGGGACAAAAGCTCTTTTAAACGCTACCGGGTCTTCATTGATGACTGTATATTTTTTCTGACTGATATTCACAAACACGGGTACAAATCACTGTTTGAGTGTTTTTTTCTCCGGCGGCTTCAGGAAATGAACCGGCGGTATGGCGTCAAATTTGTGCTGAACTGCTTTTACCGAAATGATCATGAGCCCTTCACTCTGCCAGAATTTTCCAACCGTTATAAATCCGAATGGCTTGATAATGCCGGCTGGCTCAAGCTTTCTTTCCACGCCTATTCCGAGTTTCCGGATCGTCCTTACCAGAATGCCTCAAGCGACAAACTGGCCGGGGATTATGATCTGGTCCGGGATGAAATTATCCGTTTTGCCGGCGCAGAAACGTTCTGTCCGCCCATAGTCATTCACTGGGCCATGGTCAATCCGGACTGTCTGAATGTGCTTACCGATCGGGGTGTCAGAGTTCTCAGCGGCGCGTTTTTAAACGCGCGCACGGCCGTCGGTCAGAAGGGCGGCGGCGAAACCTGCCTGGATATCGGCTATTTTCTTGATAATATCAGGGTGGAATATTTAAAAAATAATTCACTGGTATATGATTTTGAAAAAGGGATTCTGTTTGAAAAGGGGGATAGCTGCTGTAATCTTGATCCGGCGGACACGATTGTGCGGAAACTGGAAACAAAATACGGCCGGGGCAATGTGAATCATGTAATTGCCTTGGCCACTCATGAACAGTACTCATTCCCGTTTTATGCCAATTACATTCCGGATCATTTTGAAAGAATAGAAGCGGCGGTCAAATGGTGCGCGGAACACAATTATCGGCCGGTTTTCCCGCATGCGGGAATCCTCGGCAACACAGCTTGGAGTGAATGAAATGAAAACGCTGGTTTTGTCAAAAACGGACATTGAAGCCTTGCTAACTTATGAGTCCGCAATTGAAAACGTGGAATATGTTTTCAGGGAATGGGGGCGCGGCAACGTTGTTATGCCGGCCAAAATCAATCTTAATATGTCGCGGAGCGGATATGATTCATGGGCCAACGCCATGCCGGCTTTTGTGATTCCGATCAAGGCTGCCGGGATAAAGTGGATCGGCGGATATGCCGACAATGCCCGGAACAATCTGCCCTTTATCATGGGAGCCATTCTGCTGAGCGATCCGCAAACCGGTGCCGTGCTGGCCGTTATGGACGGATCGCATATCACCAATTTGCGGACCGGCGCATCGGCGGCGGTTTGCGCCAAATATCTGGCGGCGCCAAAGTCAGACCGGGTTGCGATTGTCGGCGGCGGGGTCCAGGGGCAGACGGCGCTCATGGCCATGAGCTGTCTTTTTAAAAATATGCGGGTCAAAGTAGCGGAGATTTCGGCGGAAAGGCGGCGTAAATTCCGTGAAACCATGAAAGCCGAAATTGGATTGGATGTTTCCGAGGCGGAAACGGTTGGGGAAGCCGTAGCGGGCGCTGATATTATTGTGCTGGTGACGACGGCCAAACAGCCGATAGTTAAAAATGAATGGATTAAAGATGGAGCACTGGTTTTGGCGATGGGTTCTTTTCAGCAGGTTGAAAACGATTTTGCGCTTTCAGCCGGCAGGATTGTGGTTGATAGTTTTGAGCAGGCGAGTCATCGCGGCGAAATCAAGCATCTTTTTGAAACCGGAAAACTTACGAAGAATAATATTTACGCCGAATTGGGTGAAATTGTGGCCGGAAAAAAGAAGGGCCGCCATTCCGATCAGGAGCGCATTCTTATGATTCCGGTCGGCTTGGGCGCGCACGATATCTGCATTGCGCATCACCTGTATAAATCGGCCATGGAAAAGCAAATCGGTATTTTTGTGGAATTATTTTGAAGAACGAGCCAATTTTTAAAGATAAGACGGCCACGACAAAGCGTGGCCCTCCAATATACGCGAAAAACGGTTTGTTTTGGCAATGGAGGGACGTCCCGATCTCTTAAGAATCGGGATCGCGTCCGCAGGAGTTTTGCGATCGGCTCGAATAAAAAACCATGTTATCAGAGGTAATTTCAAAACTCCAACAAAGGTTAACGGAATATAATGTTTGATTCCATCGAGCGCAGGTTATGCGGAAAATTAAACTTACTGATGTCATTGCACAATTATCAGAATCGGTAAACCTGGATGCCCTTGCGCCGCATTGGGATGAAACCGTCAATGCCGGATCAGGTATTCCTGATTTTTTACAGCCGGACATTGTTCGCCAAAACCGGCTAATGACCGGATTGCCGGCGGAAGCAGAAGAGTCTCTTTTGAACGCGGCTCAAAGAATCTCCTGCCATCCGTCTTTATGTCTCTTGGCCAAACATGCACACCGATTGCTTTTTGAAGATGCCAATTATACTCAGTTTAAATTATGGCCTTCTTTTGAACCAACATTAGGTCAGGGCGGTGCTTTCTGGTTGTTGATTGCCATTGATGCCGCCCCGAAGATTGACCGTGTCTGTGTGGCGCTCGGAATTCCGGAGACAATCCGCGCAGCCACGCGCAATCAACTTGACAGGGTCGAACAATACCGTCTTTTTCATCAAGGTTCATGGGGATTCTCCCGTAGATTACTGCCTTGGCTGAGATATTATTTGACCGGCAAATTATTTCGCATCGGCCGCATGGAGTACAAGATTGAGCCATATAACGGACAAGTTGCAGCGTGGCGATGTCGAAACAACGGGACTGTTATTGCTTTTGTGCCTGATGGAACGATTGTCCAACCGAACGGATATATACACGAACAACTGCCTGACACCGTTGACTCGAAAGGATGGCAGGCAACGCTTATTGTGAATGAACAATTTGTCGAGGGCTATCCGGTGTCTCCTGAAGGATGCGTTCTTTCTCATATAATCAGGCTCGACGGCAAGGAATGGGATCCCGTTCTTCAAAAGGGCGACGCGACGCTGGATATGCACATTCCGCCCGGCGGGAAAATGGAGGTCGCGAAATGCGGCGAATCCATGCGGGACGCTTTTAGTTTTTTTTTAAAATATTTTCCCAAACAGCCCTGCGCCTCGATTACCTGCGATTCATGGATTTTTAACACACAGCTCGAAGAAATTCTTTCGTCGGACGCCAATCCGGTTTTATACCAGCGTGAACTTTATTTGTATCCGACGCCTTCCGGCGGTAAAGACGGGTTTGTATTTATTTTTGACAAGGACAATATTGATTCGGCCACTGCACCGCGCGCGACGAGCCTTCAGCGGGCAATTTTAGACTTTATCGCCGCCGGCAACCGGTGGCGCAAAGGCGGCATGTTTTTTTTAACCGATGATCTGCATTGTTTCGGGCAACAGTATTATCGTCGTCATTGGCCGCCAACCGGCTTGAATATATAAAATAAACGAGGCAATTTCAAAACTCCCGTTTTGGTGTAAACATTATGACAAAGGGAAATATGAGCAAACATTCAAACAACAAGGCATCATTAATCTGGGGTAATCTTGTTCATTTGAGTATGAACATGTGGTTTGATTGTGGATTGAAAAATCTGCCGTTAAAACGGCACATACAAGATTTCCATTATCAGCCATATTTGCGGTTTGATTTCAAGCTTTGGTACGACTTAATTCCTGCTATGAAAAGCAGGGGGCTTAATATGGTAGTCATAGACCTTGGCGATGCTGTTCTTTACAAGAGCCATCCTGAAATAGCGGTAAAGAATGCCTTGCCGCCAAGGCGGCTCCGTGAAGAACTCCAGCGTTTGCGGGACCACGGTTTGGAACCTATCCCAAAACTGAATTTCGCCACGACTCACGGCATTTGGCTGGGACCGTATAGCCGGATGGTATCAACAAAAACGTATTATAAGGTCTGCCGCGATTTGATTGAGGAAGTTACGGATTTGTTCGATGGCCCCCGGCTTTTCCATCTTGGCATGGATGAGGAGACCGCGGTGAATCAGATTTACCGGCAACTGGTTGTCATTCGTCAGTTCGACTTGTGGTGGCACGACCTGTTTTTCCTGTTTAATGAAGTGCGCCGAAACGGCGCGCGCCCCTGGATCTGGTCCGATTATGAATGGTATCACACGCAAGACTTTTACAAACGTATGCCGAAATACGTGCTTCAGAGTAATTGGTGGTATTATACCAAACTAGATCCGAAAACTACGCTGGTTCGTTGTAATCCGCAGGGGCATGAGATGGACAAACTGCTTAAATTAAAGCCTGTGCAGGCCTACTTTTCGCTGGAAAAACACGGCTATGATCAGGTGCTCACCGGAAGCAATGTAACCAGACCGGACAATATGGAAGAGATGGTCTCTTTTGCCAAGAAACATATTAACAGAAAACGGTTGCATGGCTTTTTGATGACTACCTGGCGGGCAATGCTTCCTGAAAACAGAAAACTTCATTTTGAGGCCATAGCACAGATCGGGCAGGCAAAAGAGAGAGCATAAAAAAATACTGGATTTCAGTTTCCCCCGCTTCGCCGGCCGTCGTCGCGCCGTAGCGGCGCTTTGCAGAGGCGAGCACGGAAATGGCAACCGTGAGCAACCGAGCAATCAAGGCGTTGATAAACTTTGGCGGTTTAAAAAGGAGAAATGCAATGTTCATTGACATTCATGCGCATGCTTATCGGAGACCTGTGCCTTTTGTGGTTCAATTCTGCACTGCGGAACAGGTGATCGAACGTTACGACAAGGCCGGGATCGAGAAGGGGGCGCTGTTACCCATAGTCAGCTCGGAAATCTATCTTCCACAGGCCAACGAGGATATTCTCGACATGGCGAGGCAATATCCCGACAGGTTCTTTCCATTCTGCAACATCGACCCGCGTGCCCTGACTAATTCGGCCGATGCCCCGCTTGACCGGTTGCTAAGGTATTACCGCGATCAGGGATGCAAGGGCCTTGGCGAAGTGATGCTGAACGTGCCGGTCATGAATCCCATGGTACAGAACCTTTTTAAGCACGCACAGGACGTGGGGCTCCCGGTGACGTTCGACGGCTCCGATCAAATTGGCGGTGATTTTGGACTGTACGACGATCCCGGACTCCCACAACTAGAGCACACTCTGCAAAAATTCCCCAAGCTGATCATCCTCGGACACGGCCCGGTGTTCTGGGCAGAGATGGGACGGCTGGAGACGCCTGCCCAGAGGAAGACGGTGTTCCAACCCGACGGCGAACAGGTCGGGTGGCGGCCGCCTACTGGGCCGATAAAAGAGGAGGGTGTAGTGCCCAAACTTTTCCGTAGATATTCCAATTTGTATGGCGATCTTTCCGATGCGTCCCCTTGGAACGCTCTGGCGCGCGATCCCGAGTATGGCCCCAAGTTCCTGCACGAGTTCCAGGACAGGCTTCTTTTCGGCACTGACATCTGCGGTTTCGACACGCCGTTCCCGATGGTCGATCTCCTCATGGAATGGCGCGACAAAAAGAAAATCAGCGAGGGGGTCTTTAACAAGGTTGCCAGAGAAAACGCCGTGAAGCTTTTCGATTTGAAGTGAGCAGAACGCCTTTCCCGCCGCTTCGCTCTTGCCGTGCCTAAGCCAGTGATGCGGCCTGACGTTCGGAGCCAGGAATTGATTGCCGCGCTGAGGTTCATGCGCGTCGTCCGGTCAGATCATAAAGCCCAGGTCGCGGATTTTAGCTTCCAGCCGGGGATGCCCCTGGGGAAGCGCCACGCGCGTGAACCGGAACTCACGGCGGATGGGATAATTCTCACGGAGTTGTTCAAAATGCTCGCCGCGCGTCTTGGGGTCCGTTGCGGCGCCCGCGCGCAGACGCTGGTCATCGGCCTCGATATCATAGACCAGCTGCACGATCCGCCACAGGGCCGTTTCCTCGCTTAAGCCCGTGGGGTCCAGGCGGATTTCCGGAACCAGCGGCGGCGGCAACAGACTCTCCGGTGTCCATGTCGGCTCAATGCCCAGGAATCGGCACACGGAACGATAGAGCATGACGGTCCCCATGACCTTGCCCTCGAAAGAATGGCCGGCGATATGCGGCGTGGCGATATCCGCCTTTGCCAGCACATCGGTTCGGAACACGGGCTCTCCTTCCCAAGTATCCAGCACGGCACAGGCCACCTTGCCGGTCGCGCGCGCGGTCAGCGAATTCGCTGCCAGGAAAGCGTCCGAATCCATTGCGGCGCCGCGCGCCGTGTTAAGCCAAACAACGCCAGGTTTAAGCCGTTCGAAGAAACGCCGATCGGCCAGGTGCCAGGTGGGATATGGCCCGATCTTGGTCAGGGGCATATGCAAGGTCAGGATATCGGCTTCTGCCAGCACCTGCTCTAACGGCAGGAAGACCGGGTTGTTTTCGGCCTTATGCCGGGGCGGATCGTTTTGTAAGACGCGCAGACCCAGGGCCTGCGCTTTTTGCACCACGAGCCGGCCCACATTGCCAACGCCTACGACGCCGATCGTTTTACCCAAGAGCGTAAAGCCGTAGCGCTGACCCAGGCACAGCAGGGCGGTGATCACATATTCCGCGACGCTGTTGGCGTTACAACCGGGCGCCGCGCACCAGGTAATGCCAGCCTGATCGAGGTAAGCCAGGTCCAGGTGGTCGGTCCCGATCGTCGCCGTACCGACAAATCGGACGCGACTGCCCTCCAACAGGGCGCGGTTCGCACGTAGGGTGGAGCGAATCATGAGCACGTCTGCATCCCGGACGCGGTCGGCTGTTATTTCCTTCGGCGCCAGGATCGTCAGGTTGCCCAGCGGCCGGAAAGCCTCTTCGGCATAGGGAATATTGGTTGAACAAATGATTTTCATGCGAGGCGCAACCTACATAATCTTAAACTTCGGCAGATCCTGGATATCCACCATGCCAACGAGGCGGCGCTTGCCGTCCACCACGAGCAGGTCGTCAATGGTGTGTTCCTCAAAGATTTTCAGCACTTCGACGGCCAAGTCCTCTGTCCGAACGGTGATGGGCGCGCGGGTCATTACGGTGCGAATGGGCAAGTTGGCGATTGCCCCGCGCCGCTGGGTGATAAGCCGGCGCAGGTCGCCATCCGTGAAAATACCGGCCAGTTTACCTGTTCGATCCACGATGCCGACCGCACCCGCGCGGGCGCTGGTCATGGCGAGAATCGCATCCTTGACTTTGGCGTGCATGCCGATGCGCGCCAGGCGTTTATCCTTGCGCATGATGTCGGCCACGCGCAGGAGCAGGGTCCGCCCGATGGCGCCGCCGGGATGGAGCTTGGCGAAATCCTCCTTGCGGAACCCACGCGCCTCCAGGAGTACGATGGCCAGTGCGTCACCCACGGCCAGCATGGCGGTCGTACTGGCGGTCGGCACTATGTTGAAGGGGCAGGCTTCGCGACGGACGGGAATCAGGATGACTTCGTCACTGGCCCGGGCCAGCGCGCTTTGGGCCACGCCGGTCATGGCCACGATCGTTGCGCCCAAACGTTTGACGACCGGCAGGATTTCAAGGAGCTCGGCGGACTCCCCGCTGTGGCTTAAGGCCAGCAGGACGTCGTGACCTCCGAGGATGCCGATATCCCCATGCATGGCCTGCGAGGGATGCAAGGTTACGCTGGGCGAGCCGGTGCTGGACAGCGTGGCGGCGATCTTTTGGCCGATGTGAAAACTCTTGCCTACGCCGGCGACCACAATCTTGCCGTCACGGTTCAGGCCATCCAGGATGATCTGCGCGGCGCGCGAAAAGTCTTTGCCGAGTTGCGCGCGGACGCGTTGCAGTTCCTTGATTTCGATGTCCAGAATTTCCCGGGCCCGTTTAACCATTTTCATGATGGACTCCTATAATTCCGCAATCGGTTTGGTCTTCAGCGTTCGCGCGGCTTCCACAATCAAAAGCAGGGCCAGCACGAATAACAGCATGGCAATAATCCCGATCAATGACAAGCGGTATTGGCCGATCAGCATGACCAGCGCCCAGACGGTCATGCCGAGCATGAAGATCATGGGCCAGAGAATGAACCCGATCGGTTTGCCGATTTTTTTCAGCCAGACCAGGATTACCAGCAGGGCCAGTCCGGCCAGCATCTGGTTGGTGGCGCCAAAGACCGGCCAGATCGCTTTCCAAGCGGAGATCGGGTTGCCGGCGGCATCCTTAAGCGTAACCAGCACAAACAGCGTCGGCAGAGCCAGCGTCAGGAGTGTGGCCAAATACCGCACGTAGTGACCTTTGAAGCCCAAAAATTCCTCGAAGATATAACGGCCCAGCCGGGTGGCCGTATCGAGGGTCGTGAGGATAAACGCGGAGAGCGCCAGTAGGCCGAATGAAAATCCGATCTTGGCCGGGATGCCGAACACGCCGAGGAAACTGGCCATGCCGTTGCCATAGATTGTCAGGGGCGCCTGGCTCGTGAGCGGGCTGGTCAACGGCAGCATGGCCACCACAATGAGTCCCATAACCCCGACCAGGCCCTCCACCAGCATGGCGCCATAGCCGATTTTACGCGCGTCTGTTTCCTTGTTCAACTGCTTGGCCGTGGTGCCGGATGACACCAGCGCGTGAAACCCTGAGCAGGCCCCGCAGGCAATGGTGATGAACAGGATCGGAAACAGCATCCCCAACTGCGGGTCGTGCCAGGCCTTGAACGCCGGATACTGAATGGCAAACCCGCCGAACAGGATGCCCAGGAACCCGCCCAGTACCGAGAAATACAATAAATAGGAGGAAAGATAATCGCGGGGCTGTAACAGAATCCAGACCGGCGCCGTAGAGGCTACAAAGCAATACACGATGAGTACCAGGCACCATGCTTTCTTGGGATCACACCCCAGGGTGTTGTTAAGCCATGCCGGCAAAATAGGGAACTCCTGGCCGACCCAGACCGCCAAAAAAACTAACGGCACGAAAATAAGCGAGGCCTGCCAGATGCGCATTTTCAGGCGATAGACAAACAGGCCAAATCCGATTGCCAGTACTATAAACAACAGCGATGAAGTGGCCACCCCGCCGTTCTCGACAAAGGTAGCCGCGGTCAGGTCCGTGAAGACCGTCAACACATAGACCAGCGTCAGCCAGATGAACAATAGCAACAGGCGGAAAGCCATGGGCGACATGGATTCGCGCGCGATCTGCGCAATGGAGCGACCCCCGTGGCGGATGGAGGCGATCAGGGCGGAAAAGTCCTGCACGCCGCCGATAAAAATGGCCCCGATCATGATCCAAATCAGGGTGGGACCCCAACCGAAAGCCAGCGAGGCAATGATGGGACCGACGATTGGCCCGGCCCCGGCGATGGACGAAAAATGATGGCCGAACAGGACAGCGGAATGCGTCGGCACCCAGTCAATACCGTCGTAATCCGTGTGGCTGGGCGTCGGTCGCTTGGCGTCCACGTCAAAGCGGCGATCCAGAAACCGGCCGTATATAAAATAGGCGGCCACAAAAACGAGCAACGTACCGATGAAAATAATTGTCAGCATATGGAGTCCGGATTGTAAAGAAATGCGTCTGCTTGTTGCGTCTTTTTCTATCGCAAAACGAATAATAACGCAAGGCGCAACCGCAAGGTCGGATGCGCGATCTCATGGGCGGGGCCGCGCAGACAGCTGTTTTTTGATTGCGGAATCAGATGGCCAAGGGTAGGATGAAACCCGTTTTGGACTTTTCTGCAAACATTTGCGAGGTGTGCTTCCATGAAAATTCTGATTTTGGGCGGGACGGGCTGGGTTGGCCATCATAGCGCCATTCAATTTCATCGTGCCGGTTACCAGGTGACCGTGGCCTCGCGCGGCAAAAAGCAGGAATTCATTTCAGAACTGCCGCGGGATATAGCGCTCCTTTCCCTGGATAAAACCCGCGAACCCGAGATGGCGGCTGTTTTTCAAACCGCCTATGATATCGTCGTAGATACCGTCCCTACCGAAGTAACGATTGATTTAATCGTCAAATATGCTCCGCGGCTTAAACAGTATATCCATTGCAGTTCCACCGGCGGCTATGCCCCTTTGCCCTTTGTCCCGGGTGATGAAACCATGCCTTACTGGGGTTCCTTTGGCGCCGGATGGAAGAAAAAATGTGTCGTCGATACCAAGGTCATGCAATTATTTCAAGAACAGGGATTCCCAGCGACCGTCATCCGTCCCTGTTATATCAGCGGTCCGGGCATGCTGCCGCTCGACAATCAAGGCGACCGGCGCGACGATTTTATCAAAGATATTGTCAACAATATCACCCTGGACCTGCCCAATGACGGTTTGGCCCTTTTACAGCCCATCCATGTCGCCGACCTGGGGTGGTCATTTCTGCTCGCCGCGGAAACGAGCCGGAGCATCGGACAGATTTACAACATCTGCCTGGAAAAAGCGGTCACCCTGACGCGCTATCTGGAAATAACCGCGGCCGTCTTCGGGCGCAAAGCCGCCATTAACTATCTATCCCTGGAAGCCATGCTGAAAAAATATCAGGGTAAAATCAACGAAACCGGCCTGCGTTTTATGGCCGCGCATATGTGTTTTGATATCAGCAAAGCCAGGACCCAGCTTGGATTTCAGCCGCGCCATACCACGGAAGCAACGATTGAAGAAACAGCCCGCTGGGCGGCCATTAAAACCGGTTGCATTATTTGATGGAATCGTAAACGTTAACCCGCGATAGTTTCCACCATAGGCGGACCGTGCTGCGCCGGAGCGAGTCGCCCAGGCGTGTCTGCCTGCGGCGGAGAAACAATGAAAGGATTAAAAAAAATGATCATGAAAGCCAATTCCGCGATTGAGAGAAACTATCAATTTCGGCAACGACTCAATCAGGTGCATGTTCCCAACCGGCGAAATATTCACACCGTGCCAACCGCCGACGAATGGATGATTGAAAACGGCGGGCGGATTATCATCAGCGCATCGGCTTCGACCTTGATCATGAATACCGCCCGGGATCTTCAGGATTACCTGTTCACGAGCATGCAGATCTCGGTCCTGGTGATCAAAGCGGGCAATTTGGCCAAGGCCTGCAAAGATCAGCGTTCCGCGATCATCCTGGGGACCAGGACAGACTTGCGCGCCTTGGGGGGACAGGTTACGCGGCCGGGCAGTTATCGTCTGCTGTGCGCGCCTGGCCGCGTGATTATCTGCGGGCATGACGATCGGGGCGTCAGCCAAGGCGCCTTCTATCTGGAAGATCTGATGAATCTACGGGAAGCGCCCATTCTCCGCGATCTGGATGTTATTCGGGAACCCCTGTTTTCCCCGCGCATGGTGCATTCCGGATGGGGCATTGACCAGTTTCCAGACAGCCATTTGAACGCCATGGCTCATCACGGGTTCGATTCCATCCTGGTCTTTGCGCGCGGGGTTGATCACACCACGCAGGGCTACCTGGATTTCAATGATCTCGTCGAACGCGCCGCCGGATTCGGGTTGGACGTCTATTTGTACAGCTATCTCAAGAGTACCAAACATCCGTCCGATCCCGATGCCGCATCGTATTATGACAGCACCTACGGCGCGTTATTCAAAGCCTGCCCCCGGGCCAAAGGCGTGGTCCTGGTTGGCGAGTCGGTGGAGTTTCCCAGTCACGATCAAAGGACCACGGGGCGGCCCTATGATGTGCCGTTAGCCGATGGATTACCGCCGACCAAGCCCAGTCCCGGATGGTGGCCATGCCGCGATTATCCTCAATGGATCAACCTGCTTAAACACGCGATCCGCAAATACAGTCCGCAGGCCGAAATCGTGTTCTGGACATATAACTGGGGGTGGGCCCCGGAAAAGGACCGCCTGGCTCTGCTCCGCGCCTTGCCGACGGATATTACCCTGCTGGTCACCTTTGAGATGTTCGAGCAAATCCGGCGCGAAAATGTGACCCATGTCTGCGTTGATTACACACTGTCTTATGCGGGGCCGGGGCATTATTTCAAATCCGAGGCCGCCGTGGCGAAGAAACGGCGTTTGCGGTTATACACGATGAGCAATACCGCAGGGATGACGTGGGATTTTGGCGTCATTCCCTATGAGCCCGCCCCATTTCAGTGGGCCCGGCGCCATGCGGCGCTCCATGCGGCGCGGCGGCGCTGGAACCTTTCCGGATTAATGGAATCCCACCATTACGGATGGTGGCCGTCGTTTGTGAGCGAACTGGCCAAGTGGTCATTCTGGACGCCGAGTCCTTCGGTGGAGGTCCTGGCCAAGGCCATTGCGCAACGGGATTACGGCGCGCGGGCGGCGCCGCTGGTTGTGAAGGCCTGGCGCGATTGGAGCGCTGCCATTCGGCGCGACTATATCCCCACCAATGAAGACCAATACGGGCCATTCCGCGTGGGACCTTCCTATCCCCTGATTTTTCATCCGAATTTGTCGAAATCCTTTTCAACCAAGGACCTGAAAATTCCATCGGCCTGGAATGCGTGGTTTGGAAGCGGTGTCGTCTACAGTCTATATCAGCCCTTAGATGATCCCCGGCAATCGCCCGGATCATGCCGCGTCGCTGTGGAAATCCGGGCGTTACGCCGAATGGCGGTGCGTTGGCGCTCTGGCTTGCATTCGTTGGAAAAGGCTTTGACGCGTATGCCGATGCATAAACGGCCTGCCGGCGATCACCTGTTGAATCTCGGCCGTTTTATCCTCAATACCATCAACACCGTCATTCATGTCAAAGAGTGGTGGATGTTGAATCAACGGCTGTTGGTGACCGATCAGCCGCGGAAACTGCATGCCATTTTGGACGCGATGGAATCACTTGCGCGGCGTGAAATTGAAAACACGCGCGCGACCATACCGCTGGTCGAACAGGATTCACGGCTGGGTTGGGAACCCAGCATGGAATACATGACGGATGCCGCGCATTTGCGGTGGAAAATTGCCCAGGTACAGGCCGTGCTGCGGTCCGATATTCCCCAATACCGCCGGGCAATCCGCTCCGGATCGCATTGATGGCGCTGGGCCTGCCCACTGAGGATGCGGCGATTTGCAGGCCATTGCCGTTGATGAATGCCCGAGCAACAACAGAAAGACAGAGAACGATGAAAGCGAATGAAATTATTGAGTGGGTGGCCGCCAAGCTAGGCCTTTCGGCCAGCATGATTCCCGATGGCGGTGTTATCGTCGGGGCCGCGGGGACGGAGGTCCATGGCATACTGGTAACCTGGATGGCTACGGCCGAGGTTTTGAGAAAAGCAGTAAGTCTCGGATGTAATCTGGTGGTTTGCCATGAGTGTTTTCGATTTGAAGAAATACCGCAGCCCCCGATTTATAGATGGACTGCGCCGCCCGCCGAACAGCCCTATGAGCGCCCTGATCATCCGAATTCGGTCCGCCTGCGCTTGGCCGAGCAGAACAACCTGATTGTGGTTCAGATTCATTATGGCCTGGATCGGCTCTGCATTGGTGATGACTTTATGCATCAGTTGGGTATTACGCAGGTCATTGCCGGAGGCGGTTATGAGAAGGTGTATGTCCTTCCGGCTCCGCAAACGGCTGACGCTCTGGCCCGGCATGTTGCCGGCAAAATTGGATTGGATTGTGTTCGCTTGACGGGTGACGGCCGGAAGATGATTGCCCGCGTGGGTAATGCATTTGGGGGTGTGGCGCTGTCCTCGAACCGCTACTGGATGCGCAAGCAGATCGAGTATGGTGCGGAAGCCATTATCTGCGGCGAATCAGATGAGTGCGCGGAAATCTTTGCGCAGGAATATAACGGGACGGTGTTAATTGAAACGTCACATGCGGCCAGCGAAAATATCGGATTGCGGCACTTTGTCCGGATGCTCAAGGATGCTTATCCTGATCGGCCCTGCGAATTTTATGATATCCGGCGGCCTTATCATTTTGTTTGCGCGCTTTGATCCGGTTGGCGACGGGCGCCAGCGCATTAAATGCAGAATGCAGAATGTAGAATGCAGAAGTCAGAGGTCAGAAATCAGCAATCGGAAATCGAAAATCAGCAATTCTGCTAACGCCCAACGTCGAATGTGAAACGAAGAACGGATCACTGTTCTTCCGCGGGAGTGCGGGGTGCAGTCCCGGGTGCCGAGGGCGAGCGGCGATAGCGCCGGGGGGTGATTCCGGTCAGTCGCTTGAAATGCTTGATGAAATAGCTCTGGTCGCAGAATCCCAGATCGTAGGCGATTTCCGAACAGCTGAGGGACGAGCGTTCCAGCAACTGCCGCGCCTTCTGGATACGCAACTGCATGATGTGTTGGAAAACGGACTTGCCCGTGCATTGCTTCACCAAGTGGCTTACGCGGAAAACGCTCAAGTCCGTGGCCGCGGCGATCTGCTCCAACGTGATCGGTTGGGTATAATGCTGGGCGACAAAGTCGAGGATGCGGCTGACCTTGGGGTTATAAACGTTAAAACCATGCGCGTAAATGCCCTGCATGAAGTCGTCCAGGGCCTGCATCAGAACGTGGGACAGCATTTCAAAGTCGGGCGCGCTAATGAGCTTTTGCATCCACTGGTGGTTGCGCTCAATGAGCGGCTCCATGAGCGGGCTGTCCTCGACGGCGGCCCGCGTGAGGTAGCCCATCATTTCGATGCTCCGTGCGCGCAGGACCGCCAGCTTGGGCGAAAACAGGTACATGGCGCCTAACATTTCATTGAGCACACGCCGGGCGCCGTTCTGATCGCCCGCTCGGATCAGCGAGAGCAACATGCGTTCCTTGTCAATCGGGTAGGCCGTCTTGCCGTTTTTTTTCTGATCTTCGATGGCTTCCGCGATTTGCCGCTGTTGGGCGGCCTTGAGCCGGTTTTCCTCCAGGAGTAGCGGCTTCCAGCCGCTGACCTGGTAAAATGTTTTTTCCAGAGCTATGGCCGCTTCCCGGATACGGTCGGCGCTCCAGACCGGTAGGTGGGCGACGTACCGCCGCGCAGCCGGCAGAGCGATGCCTTGGTCCACCAAGCCCTGCACGCTTTCTTCCAGCGGTTGACCCTGGGGTCGCACCGTGCCGCCCAGCAGGCCGCCCCGCACGGCGTGCTGGTCCACCAGGGCCACCACCCAACTCATCAGGCCGGCCACGGGATAAAACAGGTACGGTTCACCCCAATGCAGTGCTTCCTGCAAACTGTAGGCCCGCGTCTGCACGGCCGTCGGCAAGCGCTCCACTAACGAGCAGTACGCCGCTGACGAACGGTACGCCGCTGACGAGCGGTACGCCGCTGACGAGCGGTACGCCGCTGACGAGCGGTGCGACCGGTCCGGCCAGCGTTCGCCGCTGATGGTGATGGGCAAGGCGCGCAAACCGAAAGCCCGGTGGTAGGACCGACTAACCTCCGCGATCATGCGCTTGGATAGAATTGTCATAAAATCAGGCCGTATCGGCGAAAAAACATTAAATATTCGGCACTATTTTTTTGAATACAGCAAGAATGTTATAAAATCAAGCATTATTTGTCTATCTTATATCCGGGGTTCCCGTATGGTAAGGGCGTGTTTTTAAGCCGAATTAGGAAAAGTGGTCAACGCAGTAAATAAGCCGGGTAACAAACCTGCCCGCAATGCTGCGCATAGCGCTGCAGGCGGGCAAACAGGAGGGTGGCATGAGCGTATTGGAGCAAATCACGGAGAACTTGATCAAGGGTAAGGCCAAGGAAGTCAAAGAACTGGTCGCGAAGGCCGTCGCGGAAAAAGTTAAACCGGCCGACATTCTGAACAAGGGCCTGCTGGCCGGTATGAGCATTATTGGCGAGCGGTTCAAGAAGAACGAAGTCTATGTGCCGGAAGTGCTGATTGCCGCCCGCGCCATGAAGGCGGGCATGGAACAGTTGAAGCCGCTCCTGGCCGCCGCCGGACATCAGCCAAAGGGCACGGTCGTTGTTGGCACGGTCAAGGGCGATCTGCATGACATCGGCAAAAACCTGGTGTGCATGATGCTGGAAGGCGCAGGTTTCAAGATCGTGGACGCGGGCATCAACGTGGAGCCCGATAAAATGGTTCAACTGGCCAAGGAAAATAACGCCAGCCTGATCGGGGCCTCCGCCCTGCTGACGACCACCATGACCAATATGAAAAGCGTCGTGGAAGCCGTCAAGGCGGCGGGCATGGCCGGCAAAGTCAAGGTCATGATCGGCGGCGCGCCCGTGACCCAGGCGTTCGCCGATGAGATCGGCGCCGATGGCTACGCGCCGGATGCCGCTTCGGCCGCCGACTTGGCGAATAAGCTGTCGAGCATCAAATAAAACTCTGTCGGTGGGCTATTGCCCTGTATATGTATATTTAAAGCCGCCCTGCTGGGTAATTCCAGCGGGGCGGCTTTTTAAATCATTATGGCGCGGTCGGTGCCAATTTTGCTTGTCGGGTTGGGTGGTTGGCGTATATTACTGTAATTACTCGGGTTCATGGCGCTCCGGAGCGCCATTCATAGTTCAAGGGTTCACGGTTGATGACGCGCGGCGCGCCATTCACGGTTGGGTTTTCGTCCGAAATCCGACAGTCCTGGAACTGTGAACCGTTGAACCGTGAACCATGCCTAAAAAGGAGAAGCTGTGCTATGCAGATCAAAACCTTCATCGTAATCGGCGAAAACATTCACTGCACGCGCGTGCTGAAGCGCGATGGCAACCTGGTGGACGCCGCTGCGCACGTCATTCGCTATGACGATGACGGCAAGAAAAAAACATTGCCCATCCCCGAAATTTTGTTAAAAAGCGCCGACTGGGAAAACGGAAAAATCAAGCACTGCGTCGCGGCGATCTGGCAAGGGCTTTACGGAAAGGGGTCCGCGCAGGAAGCCGGTTGCGATTACCTGCGGGTTATGGCGGCCAAGCAGGAGAAGGCCGGGGCTGCGTTCCTCGATGTGAACGTGGATGAATTCAGCATGGATTTGACGGAGCGGATCAAGGCCATGCAGTGGACGGCGGCGCTGGTCCAGGGTGCCTCCCGTCTGCCGCTCAGCATTGATTCCTCCAACAGCGATATCATGCGCGCCGGCCTGAAAGCTTGCGATAAAGCCCGCGGTCGGCCCGCCTGCAACGCTGTGCATAGCACTGCGGGCAGGCCGATGGTGAACTCCATTTCCCTGGAGCGTATCGGGCTCCTGGACGCGGTGGCTGAATATAAACCGGCCGTGGTGGCCTCCGCCGCCGGCGAAAAGGGCCTGCCCGGCACCACGCAGGAACGCCTGGATAACCTTGGACGGCTGATCCCGCAGTTGACGGCCAAGGGCATCCAGATGGATTGGATCCACGTGGACCCGCTTGTTTATACGATTTCCACGGACCCGAACAACGGCAAGATGTTTTTGGACGCCGTGCAGGCGATCCGGGCAAAGTACGGCCCCGCCGTTCATATTATCGGCGGCTTGAGCAATGTGTCCTTTGGCATGCCCGCCCGCAAACTGATCAACCAGGTCTTCGCTTATCTGTCGGTGGAAGAGGGCGGCGATGGCGGCATTGTGGATCCGCTCCAGATCAACGCAAAAATCCTCCAGAGCCTGGACACCAAAGCGGAGCCGTTCCAGCTGGCCAAGGCGCTCCTGCTGGGCACGGACGATTTTGGCATGAATTTCATCGCCGCTCATCGCGAAGGCAAACTCAGGTAGGGCGGGGGACGGAGGTCGGACGACGGACGCCAGACGACGGATCGAGGCACAATTAAGATCACCTTTGCTGTATAATTCGTAACCTTGGAACCGTGAACCGCTGAACCGTGAACCATTATGACATGAGATCCGGAGGACGAAGGTGTTTGAAGATACGGAAGACCTCCTGCTGGAAGTGGAGCCATCCTGGTGGCATTACTTCTGGTTCCTGGTGTTCGGGTGGCTGTTGATCCCGCTTGTGATTGCGCTCTGGAAGCAGGCCAGTCTGACCTTGCGCGTGTTCCCGGACCGGGTAGTGCTGGAAACCGGGCTGGTCAGCAAGCGCGTTGTGGATCTGGCGATAACGGACATCAATACGGTTGAAATTATCCAGTCGTTTTTCCAGCGGCTGTGTCGGATCGGCGATATCAAGATGGCCACCTCGGGCGTGGCCGGCTATGAGCTGGTTGCCCGCGGCTTGCCCCATCCCCAGCGGATCAATGAAGTCGTTGCCGCCCAACGCCGGAAATTGATGAAGATGTGACGACGGACCCTCCTGCGCCCGAGCGCTTCGGAGGGCAAGCGATAGAAATCGGATGGACTCCATGCGGCTGATAATAAACGGCGAAACGATCGAGCGGTCCGGACCGTGCTCGCTGGAGGCTCTCATGCGGGAGTTGAAGTTAAAGGCCGAACGTGTGGCGACAGTCGTGAACGACGACGTTGTGCCCTCCGGTCTGCGCGCCGCGCGCCAGTTGCAGGAAGGCGACCGGATCGAAATTCTGACCTTCGCCGGGGGCGGATAGGGCGGAGGACAGCCTGCCCACCGTAGCCCCTGGGGCGAAGGCGGGACGACGGACGACGGACGGCGGACGACAGACGGCGGATGACAAAGGACAGACGACAGACGGTGGAGGCACGTGAAACGTGGAGCGTTTTTCTGACCTCTGACTAACAACTGGTTTCTTCATGGATCCTTTAACAATAGGCCAACACACCTTCACCTCGCGCCTGATCCTGGGGACGGGCAAGTTTTCGGATGCCGAAACCATGATGAAAGCCATCCAGGCTTCCGGTACCCAACTCGTGACCGTGGCTCTGCGCCGGTTCAATCGGGAACGGCCCTCGGATGATCTGCTGGGACCGTTGCTCACCATCAAGGGCCTTACGCTCATACCGAACACGTCCGGGGCCTGCAACGCGCAGGAGGCCGTCAAGGCCGCCCGCATCGCCCGGGAACTCAGCGGCAGTCCGTTTATCAAGGTGGAAATCCATCCCAATCCCCATCACCTGATGCCAGATGCGATTGAAACCCTGGAGGCAACCAGGATCCTGGCGGCGGAAGGTTTTGTGGTTATGCCCTACATGCCGGCTGACCCGGTCCTGGCCAAGCGTCTGGAAGATGTCGGTTGTGCGTCGGTCATGCCCTTGGGGTCGGGGATCGGCACGGGCCACGGCCTGGCCACGGCCAACCTGTTGAGACTCATTATCCGTGACAGCCGCGTGCCGGTGATCGTGGATGCGGGGTTGCGTTCGCCCGCTGATGCCGCCCTGGCCATGGAAATCGGATGCGATGCCGTACTCGTCAACAGTGCCATTGCCGTTGCCGGCGATCCCGTGGCCATGGCCGCTGCCTTTGCTTTAGCTGTGCAGGCCGGGCGTTCCGCGCGCCTGGCCGGGATCATGGCCCAGAGTGAGGAGGCCGTGCCCACCAGTCCGTTGACCTCATTCCTCTCGAACGCCATCTCTTAGAACACCGGTAACGAAGAACGTACCATGGTTTTAACTTCCAATCAGTCCCAGCGTTATGCGAGGCAAATAAGCCTGCCGGAAATCGGCGAAGACGGGCAGAAAAAACTGCTGGCCAGTCGGGTATTGCTCATCGGCGTGGGCGGACTCGGTTCGCCGGCGGGCTATTACCTGGCCGCGGCGGGGATTGGGACGCTGGGTCTTGTGGATGGCGACACCCTTGAACTCAGCAATCTCCAGCGCCAGATTGCGCATACCACCGCCGACCTGGGCAGGCCAAAGATAGAATCGGCGGCGCGCGTCTTTACGGCGCTCAACCCGGATGTCCGGATCAATGCCTATAATCTGCGTCTGAGTGCTGAAAATGCGCGGGGTCTCTTTAAGGAATATGATTTTATCATTGATGCCACCGACAATTTCGAATCCAAATTTCTGATTGCCGGGATTTGCCATGCCGCGCTCAAACCATATTCGCATGCCGGCATACTGCAATTCATTGGCCAGACGCTGACGGTTATTCCTGGTAAAACCGCCTGCCTGCGTTGCGTATTTAACGATCTGCCGCCGGGTAACCAAGAACCGCCGCAGGGCCCGCTGGGTGTTGTGCCGGGAGTGATTGGAACCATCCAGGCCACGGAAGCCGTCAAATATCTGCTCGGGCTCGGCGAGCTTTTGACCAACCGCCTGCTGACCTATGACGCCCTGCATCTGCAGTTCCGATGTGTGCGCATCAACCGCAATCCTGTCTGCCCGCTCTGCCGGTGTGGTGGTGGATCAAAGGTCATTTAATTTTTTTTACTTGTGTTCTGGGGGGAGAGGACGTAAATTGCCGTTCATGTTTTAGTGGCATTATGGTGATGCCTGTGTGAGTAGTTACCTTTTTTAAAATAGCCGCAATAAGTAGTAATAAAAAATGAAACATGAAC
>JBDRSI010000078.1:0-10650 GCA_043825055.1 Verrucomicrobiota bacterium | reverse complement strand
ACTGTTGCCATCGTAGGGCGCGACCTTGCGTCGCGCCAATTCGGCTCTTTCAGGGTAGGCCTGCATTCTGCAATTCATAATGCAACAGGCTCAACCCGTAAAACGCGGCGGTTTCCACCCGGAACACGGCCTTGCCAAAACTGACGAGCTGCGCGCCGGCGTCCCGAAGCGCCGTGGTTTCCGTCTCCGTCAGGTCGCCTTCCGGACCGATGATCAGCGCAATGCTCGCCACCGGATGAGCGCGTGCCTGTGCAACGGCCTCACGGAACGGGCGGGCATCCGCATGGAGCGCGCCCACTAAACACAGATCAAAACGCGCCAAGTCGGCCATCATCTCCGGCAGGTAACGAACCGGAAGCACGCTTGGCATCCAGGCGACACCGCATTGCCGGGTGGCCTCCAATGCAATCTTTTGCCAGCGGCCGTGGCGCTGTTCGGCCGCGCCGGATGAGAGCTGGACAATGACCCGCTCGGTCATCAACGGCTGAATGGCCTGCGCGCCCAATTCCACGGCTTTTTGAATGATCCCGTCCATCAGTGCGTGTTTGGGAATTGCCTGGATAAGGGTCACGGCCACGGCCGGCGGCAGCGTTGTGCGCCGCGTGGCGGGCAGAACCCGGACCAAGGCCCGTTTCTGCCGCACGGCGATGAAAGTCGCCTCCGCGGTATGACCTCGACCGGTAAAAAGGCCCACCTGCTCGCCAGCCCGGGCGCGCAACACCTGGACCAGGTGATGCGATTCGTCCGGCGCCAGTTCGATGTCATCCGCGGCCCATTGGGAAGCATCAATCAGACAGCGCATCACTTCGCCGCCTGTTTGCGGCGTTCCAGAAACTCCTCGGCATGCTTTTTAAACTGGTTGCGCGCCGGATATTGGTCAACCGCGCAGGTATCCATGAATTCCTTCAACTTGCGTTTCTGCGCGCCGGAAAGGTTCTTGGGAACTTCGACGACAACGCGCACGTGCAAGTCGCCGGGGCCTTCGCCACCGAGCCCCGGCACCCCCTTGGCACGCAGGCGAAACAGCTTCCCGTTTTCCGTGCCGGGCGCCAGCTTGAGATTGGCCCAGCCCTCAATGGTCGGCACCTGGATCTCGCCGCCGAGCAGGGCCGCGTCCAGGGGCACGGGCACTTCGCAAAACAGGTCGCTGCCTTGACGCTGGAACAGGCTGTGAGGCCGAACGTGCAACATGACGTAGAGGTCGCCCGCCGGTCCGCCCCGCGCGCCGCCTTCGCCACGACCCGCAAGGCGCAGGCGCGAACCGGTTTCCACGCCCGGCGGAATTTTAAGCGTCAACTGCTTGCGATTCTTGACCAGTCCCGTGCCGCGACAGGCCCGACAGGGATGCGTAATGATTTCGCCGCGGCCGCCGCAGGACGGGCAATCCTGCTGGACACGAAAAAAGCCGTTAGACGTAACGATAACTCCGTGGCCATTACAATGCCGACAGGTTTCCTTCTGACGCCCCGGTTCCGATCCCGTTCCGTTGCACGTGGGACAGGCTTCCGAAACGGGCAGTGTAATTTCGTGCTCGGCGCCGAAAACCGAAGCCTCAAAATCAATTTCCAGATCGAAGCGCAGGTCCGCCCCGCGCGCAGCCCGCGACCCATCAGCCGCGCCCCGGCGCCCTCCGGCACGTCCGAAAAATTCCTCGAACATACCGCCGGCTCCGCCGAACAGGTCGCCGAAAATATCATGCAGATCGGCGCCATGCGTAAAGTCGCGAGAAAAATCAAATCCACCCGGACCGAACGAGGACTTCAAGCCGGCATGGCCAAACTGGTCGTATTGCCGCCGTTTTTGGGGATCGTTGAGCACCTCGTAGGCCTCGGAGAGTTCCTTGAACTTCTCCTCGGCAGCCTTGTTGCCGGCATTGCGATCCGGGTGATGCTGAAGGGCCAGCTTGCGATAGGTCTTCTTGATTTCATCCTCGCCGGCGTTGCGGGACACATTTAACACTTCATAGTAATCGCGCTTGGTAGCCACTTTATATCCTTCCTTAAATAGGAAATGCAGAATGCAGAATGAAGAATGCAGAATTAAAAAGTCTTTCTGAAAAAGATGCGCCTTCAGATAGACGGGATCGCTTCATTCTGCATTCTTCATTCTGCATTTTTAATTTCTTCCGGCGGCGGGCCATTGGACACGATGACTTGCGCCGGACGGAGCAGTTTGTTCCGGAGCATATACCCGCGACGGACCAAAGCCAGCACTGTCCCTTCCGGTTCGGTCGCGGATGGCAGGGTATTGACCGCCTCGAACCGGTTCGGATCAAAGACCTGGTTTTCGGTTTCAATGGGACTCAGCCCGAATTTGGACAGCACACCCATGAGCTGGTCGAAAATCAGGGTCAGGCCTTCCCGGAAGGCCGGGTCCGCCTGATGTGCGGAAGCCGCCTGGATACCCAGTTGCAGGTGATCGAGCACCGGCAGGAGTTCCAGCATGAGAGCTTGGTTGGCACTGTCGAACAGCTCGCTTTTCTCGCGCAGGGTCCGCTTGCGGAAATTGTCAAAATCAGCCTGGAGCCGCAATAAACGATCCTGAAGTTGCGCCAGTTTTTTGACCTGGTCGGCGGCCTCGTCCGGTGCCGGGCTCGCTGGCAAAGTAAGCTGTCGTCCGTCGTCCAACGCAACGCAGGGTAAATCCGTCGCTTGCCCCGCGTCTCGCAGGGTCTGTCGTCCGTCGTCCGTCGTCCGGTTCTTCTCCGCGTCCTCGTGGGAATGATGTTTTTCCTTGCTCTTGCTCATACGGTCAACCTTGGGATCGGTTTCCAACGACCAATGTCATGTCGTCGTATTGTGCCACATCTCCGGCAAATGCCAATAGTTCTTGTCGCACGCGCGCGACGATGGCCGTAGCGTCTCCCGCCTTTGGCGGGACAGATCCGGCGCTTATCGCGTTTTCAGCGCGGGCGCCGGCCAGGACCGCGCGCTGGAGATTGGCCAGCCCCCACTCCTTGTGCTCCGCGTTCATTGCCTCGGTGACGCCATCTGTGAACAAGACCCACAGATCACCCGGTTGGAGCTTGACGGTGGCTTCCTGGAGACGACGGTCAAACATGTCGGTATCCACCAGGCCGATGGCGACCCCGGCGGCTTCCACGGGAACAGTCCGGCCATCGGTAGAAATCAGAAGCGGGCGAGGATGCCCGGCGCATGCCAGGGTGATCTCCGCCGTCCGGGTGTTCAGAATGCAATAGAGCATGCTGATGAACATGTCTTCGTGGATATCACCGACAATAATGCGATTGATGGCTTTGAGAACGGCCCCCGGGCTCAGACACCCGGGGGCATGAGCCCTGAATACACTGCGGCAGATGGACATCAGAATGGCGCCCGTAACTCCCTTGCCGGACACGTCGGCAATGGTCAAACCAATATGCTCGTCGTCAATGGCGACAAAATCGTAGAAATCGCCGCCGATCTCGCGGGCCGGCACGCTGAACGCCGCGATCTCCAAGCCTGGCGCCTGGGGAATCTTCGTCGGCAATAGCGCCATTTGAATCCGGCGGGCCACGCGCAGGTCGTCGTCGAGCACCCGTTTCTTGTCCAGTTCTTCGTTGAACTTGGCATAGTAGATCGTGACGGACGCCTGGTCGGCCAGTGCCTGCAGGAGATTAAGGTCCGCCTGGATAAAAGGCGCATCGTCTATCCGGTTCACGACCACGAGAACACCGAGCACGGTGTTTTGAAAACGCATCGGCACCAGCAGGATGGATTGAATCTGCAGGAATTCGCTCCGGAAGCGGGGCACGCGCGGATCGCGCTCGGCATCTTCGATCAACAGGGGAACGCCCTGGGCGGCGACCGTGCCGACGAGGCCTTCGCCCGCGCGGGCTAATTGGTCCCGGGCCATCGTTTCCACGCATTGAAAAAAACCGTCGCCCGGTTCCGGTTCGTTGGCCGCGCCACCAGCGATGGGCGGAAATAGCCCCGCCACGGCCCGAACGCGCAAGGTATCGCCATCGGGTTCGCGGAAATAGATGGCGCCCGCGCGCGCCTTGACGGTCTGCTGGGCATAAAACAGCACACGCTTCAGCAAAAAATCGGTATGGGGAACGCCATTTGTGGACTCGGCAAAGGCTTCGCTGACGTCGTGGACAAAATTAAAGATGACCTCTTTTTCCTGGACTAGGGCATCGTTTTCCTTGCGGATGCGCCGCAGATAAATGAACACGGCCAGGGCCGCGATGGTTATGATGGTCCAATAGATCCAGGTCATAAGAATTAATCCGGAATTCGAGCTTTAGAATATGAGCGTTATCTCTGTTTGCTTGAGCTTGCCCCGCGTAGCTCCTTGAGCGTAGTGGGGTCCGCCGTCCCCCCTTCGCCCAAGGGGCTACGGGGGGCAGGCTGCCGTCCGTCTTCCGTCCTCCCTCAGATACGTCAGAACGTCCTTGAATCGGAGCTGGTTTTCGGCCGAGACTGCGGCCAGGGTCGTATGCGCTTCCAGCATCACGTGCTGGGTGGTTTGCAGGTCGGCGGCCACCGCGGCGATTGGACTCAGGGCTCGCGCGGTAAGCGGCGGTTCCACCAGCGGCTCCGGCGCCACGCCCAGTCGGCGGCACTCCATTAACTGGTCCAATCCCAGGGTGCTCAGGACCTCGAACAGTTTATCAGACACATTCAGCATGAGCATCTTGCCGCCGGTCTGCCGGGCCAGGCGCGTGGCCATGCCGGCCAGGACGCCCATAAATGTGCTGTCCATGCCTTCGCAGGCCGAGACATCCAGCACCATCCGGGTACAGCCCTCTTCGATGGCCACCGTACCGAACTGCTTGAGGACCGGGCCAACTGTAAAGGTGGCCCGACCCAGCACACGCAGGTAGGCGGTCGCACCTTGCCGAGCAACTTCAATCACATGTTCGGTGGACTGGGTTTCGTTCATGGTGAATCAAGCTTTTCAGAGGATTCGGTTTCACGCTTTGGCCGGCCAGCCGGGGCGAGCACCATTACGATTTCGCCCCGCACGGCACGCGCGACATTCCCCTTGTGGCGCTCCGTCAGCCGCCGGTAAATGTCGGTCACGGTGCCCCAGAAACATTCCTCATGGAGCTTGGTCAGCTCCCGGGCCAGGAACAGGTCCCGCTCCGGCAGGAGGGCGTTCAGATCGGCCAGCACCTTCAGGCACCGGTAGGGCGATTCCAGCATGACCACCGGAACAGGTTCGTTGCGCAATTGTTCCATCCTTTTTTTACGGGCGCCTTCCTTGCGCGGCAAAAAGCCCTCGCAGTGAAACCCGCCGGTAATAAACCCGCAAAGCGCCATGGCGGCTGTGACGGACGAAGGGCCCGGAATGACCGTAACGGGCAACCCCGCTTTCCGGCAGGCGGTCACAATGCGCGCGCCGGGGTCCGACACCCCCGGCATCCCCGCATTGGTCACCAGGGCCACCACCTGGCCGGCATGGATGCGCGCAATCGCAACGGGGCCCCGAGACGCCTCGTTAAACTGGTGGCAACTGATCAGCACGGCGCGGATCTGGTAGCGATTAAGCAGAATCCGCGTGTGACGGGTGTCTTCCGCCAGGATAATGTTCGCCCCGCGCAGGGTTTCCAGGGCGCGGGCGCTGATATCCTCCAGGTTGCCGATCGGTGTGCCGATAATATAAAGCCCAGGCTTCATAGAATTCGTACAAGACATGGTTACACAGATATTCCTTCTTACCGGGGAAGTCGCCGTTTGACAATCTTTTTTTTGGCCAGGTGACCTTGTTTCCTCTTGCTTTTCCGGTCGTATTCTGCCAGAAGGGAGCCTGCCTTACACATGTCGATTCAATAACAAACTGATTAGTAACGCACAAACAAAAGGATTGCGATGAGCATAGGATTTGACGCTACCCGATGGAGTAAGGTCAAAGAGGTAGCCCGCGAATGGTGGGCGGGACGCCTGAAGCGGCCCATTATCCAAATCCGACTTGAGGGACGCGACCCTCAGCGGCCGGCACCACGACATCCGTTCCTGGGATTTACCGCAAGATATCTCGAATCTGTAACACCGGAAGAAATCGTGGATGTGTGGGACTATGAGTTGTCCAAAATGGAATATCTCGGCGACGCCTTCCCGGACATTTTACCGAATTTCGGGCCGGGCATCATCGCCGGTTTTCTGGGCGCCCGTGTCAAGCCGATGGAGCATACGGTCTGGTTTGAGCCGGCCGCGATAAAGATACCGGCCGAACTGCGCTTAGCCTGCGATCTGGAGAATCCGTGGTTCTGCCGCGTGCGCGATATCTGCCGTGCGGCGCAAGAGCGATGGCAGGGATTAGTCCAGATCGACATGACCGACCTGGGCGGCAACCTGGATATTCTGGTGTCGTTCCGCCCCGGCGAATCACTTCTGCTGGACTTGTACGATCACCCGAAGGACATTAAGCGGTTGACCTGGCAGGCGCACGACGCCTGGTGGCGGTATTTTGATGAGCTCAACGCCGTGTTGCGACCACCCAATCCGGGCTATACTGCCTGGGCACCGATTTTCTCGGAATCCCCTTATTATATGCTCCAATGCGATTTTGCCTACATGATCGGTCCCGATATGTTTACAGAATTCGTCAAACCGGAACTGGCGGCCTCCTGCCGTCGGTTGGGAAACGCTTTCTATCATCTGGACGGACCTGGTCAGCTATGTCATTTGGATTCTCTATTGTCAATTGCCGAGCTGAAAGGTGTTCAGTGGGTTCCGGGGGCCGGCCAGCCGGATGCGTCGCACTGGCCGGAGGTGTACCGGAAAATACGCGCTGCCGGCAAGCGGATTCATCTGGCCGGGGGCATAGCCCAGCTCGATGCCGTGGTCCACCAGCTGGGATCGGCCGAGGGGATTGTCGTTTATGATACGTTGCCGATGTCCCGCCAAGCCGAGGCCGAAGCGCTCCTCAGGAGATACGGCGTCATGTGACGGACGCGGCCACAGCAATTCGGCTTCCCAAAAAACAAATCAAAAAAAATGTGTTGATTAGCCCGCGGGTTTTGTTATATATTTAAAAAGCAGTTAATGGCATGGTTGGCCCGGCCTGATAAGGCCGCTGCCAATGGGAGTCTTCATGTTGCAATCCAAATGGATAATGCGAAGCCTGGTAATCTTGCTTTTCGCACTGAGCGGCACGGCGCTGGTGCTGGGCATTGTCCTGTTTCAACAACGTGAGACGCTGAAAGGCCGGACCCAGAAACTCGAAATGGCGGCCAAACAGGTGGCGGCCACGCTGGAAAAAGACGACACCAATCCGGACGTCAAGCTCACTCTTCCGGACGATCAGCTCAAGACTTACCAGGCGAAACCCGGCGGTCCGCCGACCATGGATGGCCCACTCAACCAGATGGTCAACGCAGCGCAACATCAGTTGACCCGCCTGAACAATACCCGCGTGGAACTGGCCGATACAAAAACCATGTTGGTCAACACCCGCGAAACGCTACAGATCATTTCTAACGACCTGGTGGCCGCCCAAGGTACCATCAAGGACCAGAATGTTACCATCGAGGCCCGGAATGCGACCATCAATGAAAAAGAAGTGGCCATCCAAAAACTGGAAAAGGAAAAGACCGATCTGCTGGCTAATGTCGAAACCCTGAAACAACAGACTGACGACTTGGAAACTGAAAATCGCGATCTGACCGACGCCAACGCCGTTCTACAGGCCAAAGTCGTGGAGCTGGACAAAATGGTCAATCCGGAACTGCGCAAGGCCGCCCTCCCCAAGGGCCAGTTGGGCAGCGTGGCCTTCGTGAACCCGGAATGGAATTTTGTAATTATGCGCGTATCGCCGGAAAGCGCCAAGAATATCATACCCGACTTGGAACTGCTGATTCATCGTAGCGACCGGCTCGTCGGCAAGGTGCGCGTGCAGACTGTGGTGGACAACCTGGTCGTGGCCGAGATCGTGAGCGACTGGCAACAGATGCCATGCGAGAAGGGCGACTATGTCATGTATTAAAACCGCCGGCTGGGTAATTGCACTGGCCATCCTGGGCGGAATGCTTGCGGGATGCTCGACGGCCAGTGATCAGTCCGATGTTCCCTGGAATGTGCCTCAACCCTGGGAAGGCACCCCCACCCTGCCCGGCGCCACGCAGTAGAGTTTCGCAAGGCGAAACACACTGCGTGGCTGTCCTGAAGTGTGCCGAGTCTGCGAGGCTCTACTTCAGGGCGCTCAATAGTTATCGCAAAGAGTTACTGCTGGTTCATTGTTCTTCGTTTCGGATTAACGAGGAACGAAGAACTTATTAAAACTACCGGCCTTATTTCTTCATCTCCAGCAGTTTCTCGGCGATCTGCACGGCATTGGTAGCCGCGCCTTTGCGGATGTTGTCGCCGCAGACGAAAAGGACCAGACCGTTTTTCACGCTTTCATCAAGGCGAATACGGCCGACAAAGACATCGTCCTGACCGGAAACCTGGATCGGCATCGGGTACAGATCACTCTCCATGTTGTCCATGACTTTGACGCCCGGCGCCTTGGCCAGGATGGTGTGGGCCTCGTCCGGGTCCATGGGACGGTCAAATTCGATGTTCAACGCTTCACTGTGGCCGTTCATGATCGGCACGCGCACGCAGGTGGCACACACCCTGATTTTTTTATCCCCAAAAATTTTGCGGGTTTCATTCCGCATTTTGATTTCCTCGCTGGTGTGGCCCGGGATCTCCGGCTTAAGACCGCCGATTTTAGGAATCACATTAAACGCGATTTGGTGCGGATAGGCGCTGTGTTTCAACGGCTGGCCCGCGGCGTAAGCCTTCACTTGGTCCTCCAGCTCCTGCATGGCGTTGCGGCCGGTGCCGGAGACCGCCTGGTAGGTGCTGGCGATAAACCGCCGAATTCGCGCAACGCGGTGCAGGGGCGCCAAGGCCATCAACGCGATGATCGTACTGCAGTTTGGATTTGAAATGAGGCCCTGGTGTTTTTGCAGGGCGGGCGCATTGATTTCAGGGATGACCAACGGCACCCGCGAATCCATGCGATAGTCGTCACCGTTATCAATCACGACAACGCCTTGCTCCACCGCCTGCCAGCCGAACTGCTGGGACGCGCCCTTGGCGCCTTCCGTGCCCGCAAAAAAAGCGAAATCCAAGCCCTTAAATGCTTCGACGGAAGCCGGCACGACGTGGAATGTCTCACCATTGATGACTTCGTCCCGTTCGCTCCGCGCTAGGACGCGGATTTCCTCGGCCGGAAAATCGCGTTGACGCATGACCTTGATCATTTCCGCGCCCACCGCTCCGATGCCGACAATGCCAACCCGATATTTTTTCATGACGCTTCCTTCTTTCCCTGTGCACGGTCTTAGGCCTTACCCGGCAACGCCTTTGGCCACCAGGTCGCCGACTTGCGTGGTCGAGCAGCCCATCTTGCCGGCGCCCAGGTTTTTAACCTTATGCGCGGTGACGTTCATGACCGCTTGCTCCACGGCCTGGGCGGCTTCGTCCTCGCCTAATTCGCTCAGCATCATACCGCCGGCACAGATGGCGGCCAACGGGTTGATGATGTTCATGCCCGTATATTTGGGCGCCGAGCCGCCAATGGGCTCGAACATGCTGACGCCTTCCGGGTTGATATTGCCGCCCGCGGCGATGCCCATGCCGCCCTGGGTCATGGCGCCCAGGTCGGTAATGATGTCGCCGAACATATTTTCGGTGACGATCACGTCAAACCATTCCGGGTTTTTTACCATCCACATGCAGGTGGCGTCCACGTGGTAATATTCCCGCTTGATGTCCTTGAATTCCTTATCACCCAGCTCGTTGAAGGCGCGCTCCCAGAGATCGAACACGTAGGTCAGCACATTGGTCTTCCCGCTGAGCGCCAGGGTTTTGCGCCTGTTGCGGCGGCGGGTGTAGTTGAACGCGTATCGCAGACAGCGCTCCACCTGGAACCGCGAATAGACCATGTTCTGGATGGCAACTTCCTGCGCGGAACCCTTCATGGATATGCCGCCCACGCCCGTGTACATACCGCCCGTGTTTTCGCGCACCACGACATAATCAATCTCTTCGGGGCCCTTGTATTTCAGCGGGCAATCCACGCCGGGAAACAGCTTGACCGGCCGCAAGTTGATGTATTGGTCCAGTTCAAAGCGCACCTTGAGCAAAATGCCCTTTTCCAGGATGCCCGGCTTGACGTCCGGATGCCCGATGGCCCCCAGATAGATGGCATCAAACTGGCGCAGTTCGTTGAGCACGGAATCCGGACAGGTTTCGCCCGTCCGCAGATACCGGTCGCCGCCCAAGTCATAGTTGGTGAAATCAAGCTTGAATTGAAAGCGCTGGGCCGCCGCGCTCAGCACTTTCAGGCCTTCGCGAATTACTTCCGGCCCGGTGCCGTCACCGGGAAGCACTGCAATTTTGTATTGTTTACTCATAAAACCCCTTTGTTTACGGTTGTTAAATGAGCGTTAACTATGCCAGAAGCAAAAAATGGCGCAAGCTTTTTTGTTTGACACTTGCACGGCGCCGGGCAACCATAAATACGAATCAAGGAATGTTGTAAATTGGGCGTCTGAATTTACAAAGGGGATATTATGAAACTGATCCGATTCGGCGCGTCGGGCGCGGAACGGCCCGGCGTCTGGCTGGAGAGCGCGAAGCCTGAAACCAAACCTATGCTTCTCGATGTCCGCGCCATGGCGTTTGACATCGAGGATTATAACGAACATTT
>JBDRSI010000077.1:0-5541 GCA_043825055.1 Verrucomicrobiota bacterium | reverse complement strand
GGCGTTCGATGTTGGATGTTGGATGTTGGACGTTTGCTTCGCTGTTCCTCCGCATCTGGTCCCACTGCGCCAGACGTTGTTTCAAGGTGTCCTCGTACCCCTGGCTGGTCGGCTCGTAATACACCGCTGAAGTCGGCATGTAGGCCTGGTCCACAAAATGGTCCTTATACTCGTGGGCATACTTATAGCCCGTGTGGCCCAGCCGCTTGGCGCCCTTATAACTGGCGCCCCGTAATGCTTTCGGTACCGGGAGCACGCGGCCTTCCTTGATATGCAAGAGCGCTTTTTCGACCGCCAGGTAGGCGGCATTGCTTTTGGGCGCGCAGGCCAGGTAGGTCGTGACGTGCGCCAGAGTGATCCGGGCTTCCGGCAAGCCGACGAATTCCACGGCATGCAGGCCCGCCACGGCCATCAGCAGACCGCGCGGGTCGGCGTTGCCGATATCTTCCGAAGCCAGGATAATCAGGCGCCGGGCAATGAAGCGGGGATCCTCGCCGGCATAGATCATCTTGGCCAGCCAATACACCGCGGCATGGGGATCGGAGCCCCGCACGCTTTTGATGAAGGCGGATATCGTGTCATAATGGCCGTCATCATCACGGTCATAGACCACGGCTTTTTTCTGGATGGAATCCTCGGTGATGGCGCGGGTGATATGGATGCGCCCCTGGGCGTTCGGCGGGGTCGTCAGGGCAGCGATCTCAAGGGCATTGAGCGCCCGCCGGGCATCGCCTTCGCAAACTCGCGCCAGGTGCGCGAGCGCGTCGTCATCGGCATCCAGAAGCGCGCCGCCCAATCCGCGCTCGTCGGTCAGCGCGCGGCGCAAGAGCGCGATGATAACCTCCTCGGTGAGCGGCTCCAGCTCGAAAATCTGGGAGCGGGAGGTGAGCGGACTGTTGACAAAGAAAAAGGGATTATGGGTCGTGGCGCCGATCAGGATGATGGCGCCGTCTTCGACATAGGGCAGGAGGATATCCTGTTGGGATTTGTTGAAGTGGTGGATTTCATCAAGGAACAGGATGGTTTGCGCGCCTTCGCGCCGGCGGCGCTCGAAAGCCGCTTGCAGAAGGTCGCGCAGGACGGCCACGTTGGCCAGGACCCCGCTCGTTTTTTCAAAGTGCCGGCGGGTGACCCGGGCAATGACTTCCGCCAGCGATGTTTTGCCGCAACCGGGCGGGCCGTAGAGAATCAAGCTGGCGAGCCGGTCCGACTCGATGGCACGCCGCAACAGTTTGCCGGGGCCAAGCATGTGGTCCTGGCCGGCGATTTCCGCCAACGTCTGCGGACGCATGCGCGCGGCCAACGGCGGGCGTGCGCCGGACGCCTCGGGATTCTGCTTATTGAAGAGGTCCATGCCATCCCCTGACCTGATTATTTCACGAAACTTGTTTCATTCATAATCACCCCGATCTGCATTGGGGTTTCGACGCGGCGTATGGCGCCTTGCTCAAGGTCAGCCCTGAGCGAAGGCCTGGCAACAGGCCGTAGTCGAAGCCCGAAGGGTGAATGATTCATGAACGTTCATGAATCATTCAGGCTGAAAATGAATACCCCACCTTGGCCGTGACGGAGTCAATTTCTGTTCCGCAAAACAAGGTGGGTGCTTTAGCCCGTGGGTTCCCAATCCCTGTTTAAGGGCCTAAGGGCGCCACGGAATTCAAGCTCCCCGGTAGCATTATTAACGGGTCAGAGATTCGGCTCGTAACCACGCACCAGGCAGGGTACTCATCCAAGGGCGAAACGATTCTGTGCGCAGAACCGCTCCTATTAGGCTGTTAAAGAACAATATGCGGCTGATGGCACAGGTCTTGGGGCGTACCGTCCAACCCCCAGGCCGGTATGCGCTTATTGCGAACACCGCCCCCGGAGTGCCACGCCGCCTGGTTGCTTGTCACCGCTGCCATCAACAGGCCGTCCGGCTGGAAGCCGGCAGACCCCATCGCCACAGGCATGGAATCCATGCCTGAAAAGAATCGCCATATGTTCTTCAAACAGTCTTCTATGAATCCCAGCATACTGCCTGTTCCCTCACCCCTGCTTGGGCCGCCGATGTCATGCTACCGTCGCAAAAGTCTCGGCCGTTATCCTTATCTAATTTCCACGGATATCTCGTTTCGGAGCCGGTCCTTGATGGCCTCGTGAAGCCGATTGACTTCATCGTCCGTCAGGGTCCGTTCCCCGGACCGATAGGTCAAGGAGTAGGCCATGCTCTTACAGCCTACACCTATTTCATTACTGTTAAATATATCAAAGAGTTCGACGGTTGTCAATTCTTTTGTTGCAATCTTCCAGATGGCGTTGACGATGTCAACGTGCCGGAGGCGGTTGTTGATGCGCAGGGCAATATCGCGCGTGACGGAGGGATACACCGGCAGGCGCTCCGCGGCGGGGACGATGGTTACGTGTTCCAGGAGCGGCGTCAGCCGCATTTCCAAAACCGCCACGGGTTCAACTAAGCGCCACTCCCTGCGGAGCGCTTCGCGGACAAGACCAAAGACCCCGCAGGGAATTTCATCCAGCGTAATCACCGTTGCGCGGTTCTTTTCAAAACAACCCAGGTCATAAAGCGCGGGGGGCGGATCCGCCTCCGTCAGTTCCTGGAAAGCAAGTCCGGCCCTCCGGCCGAGTTCCTGCATAGGAATTTCAATCCGAGTAGCCGCGCCCGTAAGGGTGTGGATTCCTGCGGTGGCCACGGGCTTACGCCCGCAGCTACATGAAACAGTCGCCGCCTTTGGCGGCCTAATTTGGGACCTCCGGACATCACCCGCGGGGCGGTCGGCCACGCGAATGAACAGCTTGCGGCACAGGGCTTCCAAAATGCCCTTGAGCCACAGGTAGCTTTCGGTTTCCGTGAGGGCGGAGCGCTTATCATAGCCGGTTCGGCCTACCGGCCCCATCAGGCCAAGGGCCACATGCTCTTCTTCGGTAAAGGCGTGCTGATCATTCCGGAAAAAAACGCGGCCGATTTCAAAAAAAGCGGCTTCGGCAATTTGGCGCGAGCGATTGCGGCCGAGGGTCTCGATCATCTGCGGCAAAAGCGCATCGCGCAAAATGGCCTGGTCAACGCTGATGGGGCGCGGCAACACAATGCGCTGGGCAGTGCGCGCGGCATCGCACAGCTCCAGCAGTTTTTCGGATACCAGGCTGTAATTTATGATTTCGGTAAGACCCAGCCCCACAAGCGTGTCCCGGCACATGATCGTGGCGCGGATGAACGCGTCGTTGACGCCTGGCACTAACCGGCTATGCGGCACGGCCGGCGGAATCTTGTCCAAGCCGTACAGGCGCGCCACTTCCTCGATCAGGTCCACTTCGGCTTCCAAGTCCGGGCGAAAGGTCGGGGCCTTCACCGTGCAGCTTTTTTTGCTGCGATCCACGACGGGGAGCGCCAGCGCCTCAAACAGGCTCGTGATCTCGTTGTCCTGGATGTCAACACCCAGCAGGTCGCGGACGCGGTCAAAACGGCAGACGATGCTCCGATCTTTGGGTTCGACAGGGAAACAGTCCACCACGCCCCGGGCGGCCGTGGCCCCGGCATGTGCGACCATGAGCGCCGTAGCCCGCCGGCTGGCCCAATCCACCCCGCCAATATCCACGCCGCGTTCAAACCGGTAGGATGATTCAGAGGAAAGACCCAGGGTCTTGGAAGTTTTACGGATCAGCGCGGGCTTGAAGCAGGCGCTTTCCAGGACGACATCGCGCGTGGTGGCGAGAATTCCGCTTTTGGCGCCACCCATGACACCGGCAATGGCCACGGGCGACTGGGCGTCGGCAATGACCAGCATGTCCGGGGTCAGCTTGCGTTCCACTTCATCCAATGTTGTCATTTTTTCACCCAGTGTCGCCCGGCGCACCACGATGCACCGCTCCGTGAGGAGCGCAAGATCGAAGGCGTGCAGGGGCTGGCCGCACTCGAGCATGACGTAATTGGTGATATCCACGATGTTGTTAATCGGCCGGATCCCACAGCGCGCCAGGCGCAGGCGCATGGCCAGGGGACTTGGAGCAATTGTGACGCCCCTCAAGAGCCGGGCCGTGTAGCGGGGACAGCCCTCCGCGTCCTCAACGGCCACCGCCAACCCGCCTGCAACGCTATGCATAGCATTGCGGGCAGGTCCGTCAGCCGATGGGCCGGTTTCCGGAAATTGAATGGAGGGCAGTGTCAGCCGACAGCCGTACAGGGCCGCCACTTCACGGGCAATGCCTAGAATGCTCAGGCAGTCGGGCCGATTGGGCGTGACCTCGATCGTCAACACGACATCTGGTCCGCCCACGACCTCGATCAAGGGAGTGCCCGCGGGAGTGTCGCGTGGCAGTTGCATGAGCCCGGCATGGTCTTCCCGCGCCACTCGCTCCGCTTGCGGAGCGGCTGGCGAGAGTCCGAGTTCGTCCTCGGCGCAGAGCATGCCGAAAGAAGCTTCACCGCGGATTTTGGCGCTCTTGATTTTCAGGCCGTTGGGCAACACGGCGCCGATGGCGGCGAACGGGACCTTGTCGCCGGCGTGGACATTCGGCGCGCCGCAGACCACCCGCACCGTTTCGCGGCCAGTGGCCACATCACACAGCGTGAGACGATCGGCGTTTGGGTGCGGGTTGACGCTTATGACTTCACCGACCACGATGTCCTTGAAATCTGACCCGATGCGGGTTAGGCCTTCGACTTCCAGTCCGGCGAACGTCAGCCGCTCGGCCAGGGCCTCGGGGGTGACCTCGATGGCTACCAATTCTTTCAACCAGCTCAGGGGAACTTTCATTGGGCTAACTGCTCCAAAAACCGTTTATCATTGTCATACAAGAGGCGGATATCGTGGATGCCGTAGCGGATCATGGCAATCCGTTCCACACCCATGCCGAAAGCATAGCCGGTGACTTTTTCCGGGTCGTAGCCGACCTTGGTAAACACCTTGGGGTTCACCATGCCGGCGCCGGAAATTTCAATCCACCCGCTTTGTTTGCACACGCGGCAACCCTTGCCGCCGCAGACGTGGCAGGAGAAATCGTATTCCACGCTGGGTTCGGTGAAGGGGAAAAAGTGCGGCCGGAACCGGACCTTGACGCCCGGCCCCATCAGGCGCTGGGCAAAATAGGTGATGTCGCCCTTGAGGTCGGCCATGGATACACGCTCCGCAACGTAAAGCCCCTCGATCTGGTGGAAGTTGGCGCTGTGGGTGGCATCGGTCGTGTCGCGTCGGTAGCATCGGCCGGGCGCAATGATGCGCACGGGCGGCGGCCGGCTTTCCATGACGCGGATCTGCACGGGTGAAGTTTGCGTGCGCAATAATTGGCCCGATTCCAGCCAGAACGTGTCCTGCGTGTCGCGGGACGGGTGGTCAGCCGGCGTGTTGAGCGCGTCGAAATTGTAATATTCGGTTTCGATATCAGGGCCGTCAGCCACGGTGAAGCCGAGCGTATCGAAAATGCGGATAGCGTCTTCGATGATCCGGCTGATCGGGTGCCGTGCGCCAAACGCGCGCCAGCGGCCAGGCAAGGTTGCGTCGAAACTATCCCCAATCACAGAGCGGCTGGCAAATCCTTAGCGAT
>JBDRSI010000076.1:0-3818 GCA_043825055.1 Verrucomicrobiota bacterium | reverse complement strand
TGCCTCGGAAACAGGAATGGCCAAATACCGGGGATGTGGTATAGTTCGGGCCATGAACTTTGGGCGCTATGTACGGCTCGTGATTTTTCTGGTCGTTATTTATACGGGGATGCTGGCCGGCGCGGCGGACGTGGATTTTGCGCCGCTGTTCTCGCGCGATACGGACGTGTTCGGCCGCTCGCGCTGGCGGGCGTTGGGGCCGTTCCTGGAATGGAACCGGACCGCCAGCGGCCAGGTGTTCTGGGCGGCGCATCCGCTCTACAGCTCGATTGATGATCCCGAGCGTAAGCGCAGTGAGGCCAATATGCTTTGGCCGGTCTGGGTAGATAAGCAGATCGATAACCAGAGCATGTGGCAATTCATGGTGCTCTTGTACCGGAACGATTACGATGTGACCAATCCGGATGGCCGTTATCGGTTTTGTCTTTTCCCGTTCTATTTCCAGGGCCGCGGCCTGGACGGCAAACCCTACCTGGCGGTGGTCCCGATTGGCGGCGTTATTCGCGATTTCCTCGGATGGGATGAAACGTGGTTTGTGCTGTTCCCGCTGACAATGTATAATCGGACAAATGAGGCCGAAACCCGCTCCTGGCTGTGGCCGATTGTTTCCTATACCTGGGGTGGGGGCCATGACCGTTTCCGCGTCTTCCCCGTTTACGGGATCACCCGGTTCCGGATGGATTATGAAAAACGCTTTATCCTCTGGCCGTTCTGGTCCACGGTAAAATATGGTTATCCGAAGTCTTCCGGGAGCGGCTATATATTGTTTCCGCTGGTCGGGCATCTCAAGCTGACTGACCAGGAAACCTGGATGTTCGTGCCGCCCCTGATCCGGTTTTCCAAGGGCACGAAAACAAGCGAAGTAAACTGTCCCTGGCCGCTGTTCCAATGGAGTTCCGGTGAGGTTAACCGGCTGTATTTCTGGCCGCTCTGGGGTCACAAATCCATGGAAGGCAATGACTCCGCGTTTGTCCTATGGCCGCTTTACCGGCAGGCGCGGCGCTACAGCCCGCTGGAGGAGCGCGCGCGGATCATGCTGATGCCGATCCTGTATTATACGAGCGAACACAAGCCGTCGCGCGAAGCGCCGGGACAGTGGGACATGGTGTCGCGCTCGCTCAAGGTCTGGCCGCTGTTTTCCAGCCAGAGCGGGCCCGACCGCTTCCATTTGCGTGTGCTCAGCCTGTTTCCATTCATGGATTATGAGTACATTGAGCGGAATTACGCGGCATTGTGGACGCTGTATTCGCATGCATCCTGCGGGAGCGTAAAAGAGGATGAACTGCTTTGGGGCCTGTTCCGCTGGCGCCGGGCCGAAGCCGGCCTGACGCACCTCTCCGTGTTTCCGCTTTTTGCGGTTGACCGTGCGGCCGGCGGAGCGGGTGGAAGCTGGTCCCTGCTGAAGGGGTTAGTGGGCTACGAACGCACTGGCACAAAGAAAACCTTTCGGGTATTGTACTTCCTGAAGTTTTAGAAGTTGAAATTGGAAACTTGAAAGTAGAAATTGGAAAAATGATTCCTGTGCGGCGCCAATTTAAATGTTTAGGAATTTCAAAGCGCGGATTGGATTCCCGCTTTTGCGGGAATGACAGAAAGGACGGACATGGTTTGTCATTCCCGACCTGATCGGGAATCCAGTGTTTTCTGTCGCCACCTTTGGCGTCCTAATTCACAATTTCGAATATCAAGTATCGAATTTCCAGTTTCATTTGGATAGTTAACCATGATTACGCATGAACCTGAATTTTTGCCGCCACCCAGCAACTTGCGCGGGCGACTGGGGCGATCCGTCCTGCTGGCTTGTCGCAACGCCGGTCGGGCGCTGTTGATCCTCTGGGAAGCGTTGCTCAGCCTGCGGTTCGTCTTGAGCAAGCGCTCCCGCCCCGTGGTCCTGCAACAACTCTACGTTACCGGGATCAAGAGTCTGGGCGTGATTTCCGTGGTGGCCATGTTCACCGGTATGATCCTGGCCCTGCAGACTGGGCTCGAACTGCGCAAGTTTGGCCAGGAGGTCAATATCGGCGTGGCGGTTATGGTCTCCATGTTGCGGGAAATGGGGCCCTTTATGACGGCCCTGATTCTCGCGGCCAGCGTGGGTTCGGCCATGGCGGCGGAACTGGGGACCATGACAGTCTCGGAGGAAATCGCGGCCTTGGAGGTCATGTCTATCAGCCCCGTGCGGTTCCTGGTTATGCCCCGCTTGGCGGCCATGATGATCATGACGCCCATCCTGACGTTTTACGCCTGCATGCTGGGGGTGGTCGGCGGCGCAATTGTCGGCTCAACCCAGTTAGGGGTGTCGGTCCCCGCCTACCTTGATAACGCGATCCGCTGGGCGGAAAACAAGGATCTCTACGTGGGCTTGTTCAAGTCGTTCGTATTCGGCATAATGATCACGACGATCTGCTGTTACGAGGGCTTCGCCACCACGGAGGGCGCGGTGGGCGTGGGCCGGGCCACGCGCCGCAGTGTGGTGGTTTCGTTCCTGGCCATCCTCGTGGTCGGGTATATCATTACGAGGGTGTTTTACCAATGATCCGTTTTGAACATGTCATTAAGTATTTCGGCGAGCGCAAGGTGCTGGATGCCGTTAATTTTAAGGTCGAGCGCGGTGAGACCTTCGTGATTGTCGGCTTTTCCGGCGCGGGCAAGAGCGTCACGTTGAAGCACATGATCCGCCTGCTCTCGCCGGACATCGGTAAAATTTACGTGGGCGACGAACTCATGAGCACGGCCGCCGGCGCTGACCTGGTGCGCCTGCGGGAGCGGTTTGGCGTACTGTTCCAGGGCGCGGCCCTGCTGGAATGGATGAGCGTGTTTGAAAACGTGGCCTTGCCCCTGCGCGAGAAGACGAATATGAGCAATGCCGCAATTGAAAAGCGCGTCGAGGAAAAACTGCGCCAGGTCAACTTGGATGGCGTCTATGACGCCATGCCGGCGGAACTCTCCGGCGGCATGCGTAAGCGCGTGGGTTTGGCCCGCGCCATCGTCATGAACCCGGAGATCATCCTGTATGACGAGCCGACTTCCGGGCTGGACCCAGTCACCTCGCGTGCCATTGACCAGTTGATTGACCGGATGCGCCTGGAACTGAAGGTGACCAGCGTGGTCGTGACGCACGATCTCTTCAGCGCGCTTGCCATTGGGACGCGCATTGCCATGATTTACGAGGGGCGCATCCTCGAGATTTCGCGGCCGAAGGACTTTATCCGGTCGCAAAATGAGATTGTAAAAAGGTTTCTGGATGCGCAATATATTACTCAACGGGGAGCTTGGGAAAGGACTGATCATGAGACGCAATAGAATGCGGGAATTGAGCATGGAAGTATTGGTTGGGACGTTCATGTTCGTGGCGCTGCTGGGCCTGTGCGTGTTTACCATTGTTCTCAGCCGCGAAAACGTATTCAAGAAGACCTATCCCTTCGAAGTGGTCTTTACCGATGTCATGGGCTTGCGCGACGGCGACAACGTGATGATGCGCGGCATGATCGTTGGCAAGGTCAAGGCCATGCTACTCCAGGACGATGGCGTACGCGTGGTGGCGGCCCTCCAGCGGTCGATCCACCTGAAGAAAGATTACTCCATCGACGTCGTTTTTTCGTCCGTGCTGGGCGGGCGCTATATGCAGATCAGTGAAGGCAACGCGGGCTCGGAGCCGATCGCGCCGGACGCGGTCGTCAAGGGCAAGACGCCCCAGGACGTCATGGCGTTGGTGTCGGCCGTGGCGGTGGATCTCAAAGACATTACCGGCAAAATCAACTCCGGGCAGGGGACCATTGGTAAGCTGGTCAATGAAGACACGCTCTACAATGATGCCC
>JBDRSI010000075.1:0-6112 GCA_043825055.1 Verrucomicrobiota bacterium | reverse complement strand
CATAAAGGGCGGGAGACGGCCACCGCGATTTGCGAATATTTTTTCCCGATTTGCGACAGGGGGGGGCAAGCGTGATGCTCATGGCAGGGAACAGCGTTTGCGGTAGGCGGTGGGCGTGAGTCCCGTTGCCTTGTGAAAATGTTCACTGAGCTTCTTTGAGTCGGAAAAACCGGTCTGCTCGGCTACTATGGCCATCGGCCGGTTGGTTTCCGCCAATGACCTTTTGGCTTTATTTATCCGCGCGCGGATAATGGCTTTGTAGATTGAACAGGAGAGCCTGTTCCGGAACCGCCGTTCAAGATTCCTCCGGCATAACAAAGGCGTGTTCTTGAGGACGTCCCGGACGCTGATTTGTTTCTGGCAATTGGCGGCAATGAACTGCATGACCCTGGCCAGGATCGGATCGTCAATTGCAAAAAATTCGGTTGACCGGCGGACGACAATATCAAGCGGCGGCAGTTTTATCCGATGGCGATGGGGAGTTTTGCTTTTCATCATCAGGTCCAGCAGGCGGGCGGCTTCAAAGCCGAGCCGGCGGGCATTGGTGGCGATGCTGGTCAGAGGCACGGAGGCCATTTCGCAGAGCATGACATTGTTGTCCACTCCGATAATGCCCATGTCTTCCGGCATGGCAATTCCAAGTTCGCGGCAGGCGTCAATAACCATAACGCCCACAAAATCGGTGGCGGCAAATATGACGGTGCGTGGCGACAGTGATTTCAACCACGACTTTAAGCTTGCCGGCGTCCAGGAGTAATTGAATGACGGCGCCCGGCAGTTTCCAAATGGCGCCAACAGATTGCATTTGTGCCCGGCCTTGGCCAAACGTTCAACAAACCCGATTCCCCGTTCGTGCGACCACATGCGGGGATAATAAAAACCGACAAAACCAAAGGCCCGGCAATTCAAGCTCAAAAGATATTCGGCCGCCATGCGGCCGATGGCGGCATCATCGTTGATGACGGCCGGTAAATCCGGCGTGAAGGCGTTGTTCACGGTGCTCACGACCGGAATACGTAAAGCATTGACCACTTTAGCCAGTGGTTTTTCATAGACCTGGACAATGGCGCCGTCGCATTCCTTGAGAATCTGCGGCCAATGATGGCTGAAAAATGGATTTGCGGTGATTTGCCACTGCGCGCCGCTGTGGATATAATGCAGAATGCCTTCAAGCAGACGGCGGTTGTGCTCAAACTCCATGTAAAGTCTGATGCCGACTTTGTAGTTCATATTACCTTAGTAAGGCCTCAGTCTTGTGGGCTGATTGTCATTCCCGACCTGATCGGGAATCCAGAAAAATCAATGCTGGATTCCCGCTTTCGCGGGAATGACAGCATCGAAGTTTGCAACCTACCCACAAGACTGAGGGATTACCTGCCGTTTCATTCCGGCAGATTACTCAATCCATCCTCCGGCAATGTCAGATTGTCAATCAGGCGGGTCTTGCCGATATAAACGGCCAGGGCCGCAAGGACCGGATTATCGAGCCGTGGCGCCGGTTGGAGCGTGTCGCGATCCACGATTGCGATGTAATCCAACCGGGCTGAGGAAATCTGCTCGATGCCGGCTTTCATTGCGGTGATGATCCGGCGGGCGTCGCGTTCGCCTTCCCGGTAAAGTCGCCGGGCTGTTTTCAGCGCTTGCTGGAGGCCAAGCGCCTCCCGGCGCTCGGTCGGCGAGAGATACATGTTGCGCGAACTCATGGCTAAGCCATCGGCTTCGCGGATAATTGGCGCCAGCACGATGGTGGCGGGGAAATTCAGGTCGTGCGCCATCTGCTGGATCAGCCGCGCCTGCTGGGCGTCCTTTTGACCGAATACGGCTGCGTCCGGCAACGTCAGGTTGAACAGTTTGGCTACCACCGTCAGGACACCGCGGAAATGGCCGGGGCGCGATGCGCCACACAGCCCTTTGGAAAGGGCGTTTTCTTCCACCCGAATTTTGCGCGGGAGTGCGCAAGATTCGCTTCCAGCCCGCTCCAGACGCGGTCGCGGGCTGGAAGCCGACCTCACTCCCGACTCTCCAGAGGTCGGGATTAAGGCGGGTGAGTCGGGGTCAACATAGACGGAATACCGGGGAGGATACATGGCTTCCGGCGCGGGGTGGAAAATAATGTCCACACCGGCGGCCTCACACAGGGTGCGGTCGCGCTCGAAATTACGGGGATACCGGCTGAAATCCTCGTTCGGCCCGAACTGGGTGGGATTGACAAAGATGCTCAAGACCACCACGTCGGCCTGCTGGCGCGCCAGCTTAATCAGTGATAAGTGCCCCTCGTGGAGAAACCCCATTGTCGGCACCAGGCCGATGCGTTTACCCGCTCGCCGCAGAGCGAGCGCTGTTTTCTGCATGTCTAAAGGGGAGGTGATGATTTTCATAGCGGTATGCTCTTTGGTTATGCACCAGGGAAATATATCGAACGGCGCCCGGTCAGGCCATCAGAATTCTGTAATCAGGATCTGTTCCGCCTTCCAGCGCCCGGCTTTCCTGAAAATCCGCCAGGTAGCAATCTTGCGTGAATGGACGCTACCCAGCTTGATCTGTTTTCCCAGCCAGATTAATTTTGCCCGCACGGTCTGTCTGCCCTCGTTTCCCTGAACGCGTATAATCCAGCCTTGCCCGTTATGCGCCGGTTTCAGCGCAAGCAGACGCAAGGTTGAAGGCATCAGTTCCGCCAGGGATCCCTTGCGCGGTAAAGAGGCTTTTTTGGGCGGCACAGGAACGGTCAGTGCGGTCTGTTCCAGTTCTCCGGCAAGGCGCGGTAATTGCCCGTTGCCGGGCGAGAGCATAAAACGAAACTTCAGCTCTCCCGTATCCAGGGTGGGTCGCCACAGTTCTTCCCTGCTTCCCTTGATTCGGTCGTCGGCATAACGGCTGGCGCGGGCAATGGTCGCCTGAAGAGCGCCTTTGTTACAATTGAATGCATAAAGCGCGTCACTGGCAAAACCGAAACTTGGGTTTGTTCCTTGCATGCGCACCCAGCGTCCGCCCGGAACTTCGCCGCAGGGCGTGCGCCGGATCACGCCGCCCGGCACCTCAAATTCCGGTTTGTTCCCCACCGAAGGCATGACAAGTTTAAGTCGAGCGGAGCGTTCGTTCCATAAAACGCGGGCATTAACATCAACGGCGGGCCGGTTGCGATAAACCGAAATCATCAAATCCATATGGGAATGTCCGCCGGTCATTCGAACCCATAACGTGCCCCGTTCCGGTCCGGATTCAATGGTCTTGACATCGGAAATTTTCCAATGATAGCGGATTTTTTGCAGATCCAGCGAACCAGGTTCCTCGGATATCCCCCCCCAAGATCCCCAGGGATCTTCCACGGTTATAGCCCCCAAGCCGGATTTGCCAAATACCGGTTTGCCCTTGAAGAAAACTTGAATGTCGGCAGAACCTTTGGCGGCATGGATGCGGTATATTCCGTTGTCAATGATGCCGGCGCGCACTTTAACGGGATTTGATACGGTGGGTATTGTTGCGCCTTCCTTCCAGGCCAGAGTGAAAACACTCCAGCCCAACGGCGGCAAAGTTGCATGGGTTACAACCCGCTTTCGCCATGCCAGATTGGTAAAAGAGGCGTGTTCGGTGGACACAACCTGAAAAGGCAGAGGTTTTTTGTCCGGCCCGCATAACTCTATCGGCAGTTTGTCGACTTTATCGGTGTAGGCCATGATCGGTCGGTAATCGAGACAGGCTTCCAGTTCCAGAGGACCCTTGTATTCATAGGATTGTGGATTCCAAACCAGGAATGACATGGCCGATGGATGATCGCCCGAGGGTCTGGGAACGCTGGTGTCTACCTTGTCCGCCAAGGCGTTCAGCGCGGTCAGTTCCGTCTGCCGGCATTCGTGCATAGCCTTACCCAGCCAGGCCAGCTGATCGTCGTAGGCCCGCTCAATGCTTGATCCGGGCAATATATCGTGGAACGAATTAAAAAGCAGGGCGTCCCATGCGAAACCAAGATCAGCCGGCTTTTTGGCAAGGGTCGCGCTGATTACCGTATCCATGCGTTCGGCGCGGTTTAGCATGGCTTCGGTTTTTCTGAAAGCAAACTTGAGTTTCGCTGCCGACGCATAACATCCGCGAAAGCAGAAGTTGAGTTCACCTTTATAAACCGGCAGAATATGTTCGCCTTTGCGCGCCACTTCGGCATAGAGGGCTTTAAACAGGCGGTGAAGTCCGGAATGAACAACATTGACTTCCGGATGTTTGTCAGACCATTTACGGATTTCCTCCACCAGCCGGCGCGTAGGTCCGCCGCCGTGATTGCCCAAGCCGTAATAAACACCGACGTTGTCAATGTCGCTTTTTGACGCCGCTTTCAGGCACTCATCAAGCCGCGTGCCGATATCATCATATCGTTCGCAATAATAGGAGCCGACCAGGGGCCGATATCCCATTACACGCGAACCGCCCGATCCGATCCACCAGAATGCGGGCTTTGATAAAGGTAATTGGAAATTGGCCGGCCGCAAAAAGGCGAATCCCTTCATACCGGCCGATACCAGAATCTCCGGCAAACCGGCGCTATGCCCGAAGGCATCCGCCGCCCAGGCCACCGTGACGTCCTTGTTAAACCGCGCGCGAAAATACTGTTTGGCCCGGAGAAAATGGCGCACCATGGTCTCTGTCCCGGTCAAGTTCATGTCGGGTTGAAGATAGGTCCCACCGACAATGTCCCAGCGCCCTGCCGCCACATATTTTTTTATTCTTTCAAAAGTCTTCGGATCATATTTTTCGATATGCTGGTAAACGACCGCTTCGCCGCGAATACAGGTTAAATCGTCAATTTCATCCATCAGATCGAGAATGGTGCGGGAGGTAATAATGCCTTCGTTCAAACCCTCGTGCCAGTCCCACAGCCATACCGGGTCCAAGTGTGCGTTGGCGATTAAATGGAATGTTTTTTTCATATGGGGCAAATCCTTTCAAATAGATCACCTGCCGCAGATGAATAGAATGGGCTAATCAATCAAGCGGTTTTCCAGGCGACAAAATTATTCAAGACCTGCAGACCCAGCCGTCCCGATTTTTCGGGGTGGAACTGGGTGGCCGCCAGGTTATCCCGGGCGACAACCGATGCAAAGCGGACATCGGCATATTCGGTTTTGCCCAGCACGCAGGCGCGGTCGGCCGGCGCCGGGTAATAGCTGTGCACAAAATAAAATTCACTGCCGCTTTCAATTCCTTCAAACAGGGGATGCGGCTTGATGAACGTTACGCTGTTCCAGCCGATCTGGGGTACTTTGTCTGCTCGGCTGGAAGGCTTGAAGCGCTTAACCGTGCCGGCCAAAATTCCCAGGCCCTGGACGCCGCCGTCTTCTGCGGAAGACTCGAAAATAATCTGGGTTCCCAGACAGATGCCGAGGAACGGCGTGCCCCGCTGAACGACTTGCCGCAGGACGTCGGCCAGACCCAGAGCGCGGATGTTTTGCATGGCGGCGCCGGCCGAGCCTACTCCGGGAAATATCACGCGATCGGCCGCGAGAATCCGCGCCGGGGACTGCGTGATTTCTGAGCGTGCGCTCAGATAATCCAGGGCCAGCTTGACACTGGTCAAATTACCCGCGTTATAATCCACAATTGCGATCATTCGTTATCTGCCTTCTGACCTCCCGCCGTCGTCCAAGCACTATGGCGGGCAGGCTGCCTTCTGACCTCTTCTTATACCATCCATCTTGATGCGAATCCAAGCAAAAGCCATTTTAAAAAATTGCTCAGTGAATGGGGGGCGATCCCAATGGCCTCAGCATCCGTCTCCGCCAAGGCTACGCCGGACAAGAGCTGAGGCCCTACTCGCCTGGGCGTAGCGCTCCGGCGGAGCCTGGCGTAGGGCGCGACCTCGCGTCGCGCCATTTCACCCCCAATTCACTGACCGTTACGGAAAAAAATACTTGCGGCGGCTGGATACTCAAAGTATGCTTGTCTCCGTTTGAATTTATAACTGGCGACTCGACCTGCATAGTTGCTTAAATTGAAGTGAACCCGCTGGTAGCTATACTGGCAAATAACGTTATTAGTACATTATCCATCAGAAACCTCTATAAAAAACAAGAAAACATCAGCAAAGATTTTTTTAACCACGGATGAACACGGATTGACACGGATT